>JASHTA010000170.1 GCA_030040795.1 Gammaproteobacteria bacterium
GGGATTGATCGGCGCGAAGCGCTCCTGGGAATACGAGCGCGGTATCGGTTGGTCGAATGGCGGCGCCGCCGTCGCCGTGAGCAAGCCCTTCGACGGCAAGGCGGCGACGGTCGGCAACGGCATGATGGTTGCGCTCTCGGCCGGCAACCAGGAGAACGTCAACGCTCTATATCGAAAAGCCCTGGAGCTCGGCGGCAAGGACGAGGGCCCTCCGGGTCCGCGCGGCACCGGAGGTTTCTACGCGGCGTATTTCCGCGATCTCGACGGGAACAAGCTCTGCGCCTTTCACTTCGGCTGACCCGGGAGCGCGCCGGGGCTACTTGCCCTCGGCGGCTTTCTTCATCGACGCGAGCGCTCCCGTGAACATTTTGATGTGCTGGGCGCGGTATGCGTCTGGCATCTCGTTCGGCGCGAGCTTCGACTGGTCGTAGACGATGCTGTAGACGATCTTCGATTTGTGCGGTCCCATGGGCTCCACGTCGACCGTGCCGTGATACAGGCTCTTGTTGGCAGGCTGCGTGTAGGTATACGAGTGCGGGGTCTCGCCGACCATCAGCTCGTCGATGCGGCCGGCGAGCTGCCGTACCGTGCCTAGACCGCCCGTGCCGGAGGTATAGACGCACTTCAACTTCAGCCAAGATCCGATGTCACAGAACCCCCCGACCTTCTTCCAAACCACGCTGGCGGGCTGAGCGACGACCGTGCTCAGAACGATCGTCGTGTAATCGGCGGCCACGGCTTGCGAGCCTGCCCCAGCAAGTCCGGCAATCCCCAGTGCCGCAAGGCAACACCGCGTGCGATTCCTCATGCGCCTTCCCCCTTGTCAGTTCTTCAGCCTGCAACCTTGCTCGAAATCGTACCTGGATCTCTTACGCCGCGGAAGCGCGGGGAGGCGTCCACGCACGCTGAACCGGCGAATGGCCGGCGAATCGACCCGAGGAAGCCGCCCGGCCGGGGGTAGAATGGCCACCCTTCTCTGGTCTTCCGGAGCGCTCCATGCGGGTCGCATTACTGCTGTCGGTTTTCGTCGGCCTCGGGCTTGCCTCGGGCGTTCGTGCGCAGAGCGGCTTCGGCATCAGCGCCGGCTCGCCGGAGGCTCAGTCCTTTCATGTCGGCGCGCTGGAGCTGACCTCGCTCCATGACGCCCAGTTCGTCTTGCCGAATAACGGCAAGGTCTTCGGGATCGATGCGGGTGCTGCTGCGGTAGCAGATGTACTGCGCGCGGGCGGCGCACCCACGGACCGAATCACGCTCAGCGTAGATGCGCTCCTGGTACACGACGGCCGCCGTGTCCTGCTGCTCGATACCGGACTCGGCCCCAAAGCTCACGGAGGGCTGCTCTCGAGCCTCATGGTCGCCGGTGTACCGCCGACCGCCGTCACCGATGTCCTGATCACTCATCCGCACCTCGACCATATCGGCGGCCTGCTCGATGCGGACGGCAATCTCGCTTTTCCAAAGGCGACGATCTGGATGTCGAGCACCGCGTGGAACTGGCTGAAGGGACAGCAAGACTCTCAGGCACTGGCCAAGGCCATCTCAACCCACATCCATACGTTCGAGCCGGGTGCGCGAATCGCTCCGGGCGTCAGGTCCGTATCGCTCCCCGGACACACGCCGGGGCATGTCGGCTACGAGATCGTGTCCGGGCACTCGCGCCTGCTCGACATCGGCGACATGGCGCACAGCTCGATCGTGTCGCTGGCAAAGCCACAGTGGAAGGTCGCGTTCGACAGCGACGCGGCCCTCGCCAGCGCGACGCGCCAGAAGACGCTCGCGGCCCTCGCAAAGAGCCATGAACGGGTTTTTGCGCCGCACTTTCCGTTTCCGGGCGTCGGGCACATCGCGACATCCGGAGACGCATTCGCTTGGATGCCGGATGTCCCGTGAGGGACACTGACGGAGAACGGATCCGCCGTTCGACATAAGTCCCGCTGCCTCATAGTCGATCGGGGCGTCGTCATCCGCGGCGACCGCCGCGCGTTGCATGGGAAGCTGCGCTACCGTAGGGGGGTGTCTTGCGCTCCGTGGCGCACGAATGCAACCGGCATTGAGCGGGAACGAAAGATGACTCGTCTGTCAGCCAGATGTGTGCCGCGGTTATTCCTCGTATGTATCGCTCTCGCGGCGAGCGCCGTCACGCACGCTGATGCGCTCGATGTGGTGCAAGCGCTGCGCGAGGGTGGCTGCGGCGGCCTTCTCCCGGCGTCGAGCCCGTTACGACCCAGCGCGTTGTTGAATCGATCGGCCGAGTTGTGGGCGGCCGGACGCTCGCTGACCGCTGCAATCGAGCGCAGCGGCTATTCCGCCGAACGCGAAGGAGGCCTGCACTTCGCAGGTCCCGAAGTCGCCATGACCCTCTCGATCCGGCGATCGCGGTGCCGCGCGATTGCGAGCCCGCAGCTGCGCGATATCGGTATCTATCACCGCGGCATGGATACGTGGGTCGTGGTCGCTGCGGCGTACGTCTCGCCAGCGCCCTCGAACGTGTTGCGGCCATCGGAAGTGCCGCCGCCGCCGTCGGAAGGGGTGGCGCCATCGGAAGCGCCTGCGCTCGCGGAGCGAGCGTTGCTACTCGTCAACGAAGCGCGAGCTCGCGGAGCTCAATGCGGACGGCGTACATTTGGGCCCGCGCCACCTTTGAGGCTCTCCGGCATCCTCTCCGAAGTCGCATCGGAGCACGCCGTCGACATGGCCGAGCACAACTACTTCGATCACATCGACCTCCGTGGCGCATCGCCGGCGGACCGAATCCATGCGGTGGGCTATCGCGAGCGCCTCGTCGGCGAGAACATCGCTTACGGCGTGGACTCCGTGAGAGAGGCCGTACAGGGCTGGCTCCATAGCCCGGACCATTGCGAGAACATCATGGATCCGCGCTTCAGCGAAATGGGGATCGGCTATGCCGCAGGGACCGGGTCGCGGCGCGGTCTTTACTGGGTTCAGCTCCTGACCGAGCCGCGCAACTAGACCCACACGCGGCATGGCCGGGATGATCAAAACTGAAAATTGATGTGCGTGTTCACCGGGATTTTGAAATCGAAGCCCTTGGTGAACCCGATCCAGCGTGCGAGGAAGATCACGCACACCCAGATCAGGATGGACGTCGCGCCGGCGATACGCGCCGCGAGGGGCGCGGGCGCGTTCTGGTCCCAGGCCTTCACGTTGCGAAAGGTGAAGGCGTGGAACAGCGCCATGTTCACTCCGGCGCCGAGCAGTGCCAGCATCTTCAACCTGAACGCCGTGTTGCCGACGTAGGTGTGCGCATTCGCCGAGAACATGAGCGCACCCGCGGTGAGCGACACGGCGAACGCGATCCAGGTGATCCGCAGCATCTCGCTGCACACGCGAGTGACCGGGCGCCGCGTGTCGGGAAAGCCAAGCAACCTCAGATCGACGATGAGTATGGTTCCAAAGACGGTCGCCCCCGCGAGCACGTGGATGGCCTCGATGACCGGCATGGCGGCGAGGGACGTTCGCATCCACTGAGCCGGGGCAGAAGCCTGGATACTCTGAATCAGAGCTGGAAAGTCCATACGTGGGCCGATCTGAGAAGAACAGGGGTGAAGGGGTGGCTCAGGCGTACAGGGCGAAGTTCCGCCAAGCATGAGGTAGCTCAGGCATGCGGCGACAGCGCACCCCAGACCTGCTTGTCGTACGCGATGGCTCGTCCGAGAAAAATGACCGCGAGCCACAGGATCACGATCAGAACGGATGCGGCTTTCGCGGACACCGGGAACACGGCGGGCGCGCCGGCCGCCGCGGACTTGAGCGATCGACCGTAGAGTGCCGTACCCGTCACGCCGATCGCGACGAGCGCCATCTTCAGCCAGAACGAGACGGTGCCGAACTCGCGCTCCGGCTCGCCGACGACCAGGGTCATTCCGGTCGCCGCCATCACGACGAGACCCGACCACATCCATGGCGCGAAGCGCCTCCACACGCCCTCGACCGGCTCGTCCGTGCGCATCACGCCGAGCACACGCAGCGCGATCATCAGGCAGGAGATGAACACGACACCGATCATCAAAATGTGAATCGACTGCACGAACGGAATCACCCAGCTCACGGACTTGATCGAGGTGCTGGCAGGAGTCGCTTCCAGCCAGCCGGCGAATCCGGACACGCTGCCCCACGCGTGCATGGCGCCCGCGCCGTACATGGCACCCGATCCGAGCGCGCCGTTCAACCCGAACACACCGCTCAATCCGAGCACGCCGCTCAACCGGTCGGCTTCAGCAACCCGCCGGTACCGATCTCGATCGAACCGGGTACCGAATCGCAGTTCTTGCCCGGCTCCGGCGGCTTGCGCCAGGGGCATTTATAGATGGCGCCGCTCGGCCCGCGCGTACCGACGGCGTTCGAGGTGCGCAGCGGGTGAAGACCGATGCTGAAGATCGTGCCCGGCGGGAAGGAGTCCACGCTGACACCTTCCCGCGCCATTTGCGCTGAGCCGCCCATCTCGACCGCCCAAATGACCGGATTGCCCTGGTCGTCGCGCAGCACGTTCTTGCGGTTCTCCTGCATCGGCGCGAAGAAAATCTGCAGGTGGTTCGCATCGGGATTCACCCGCGTGACGACGCCGGTGACGACTCTCGTCACCGCCATGTTGTAGGAGCCGAACGAATGGTGCGCTCGCGCGGGCAGGGCGATGAGAGCCGCGGCAACCGCTGCCGCGAGCGCCGCAGCGGCTCGGGGACTCACTCTCGACATAGGCCTGTCTCCAATCATTGAAAGCGGATCGCAGCCTCATTGAAGGCCGATCGTTGCCTCACTAAAACGTGAAAATATCCTTCGGCTTCGGCTTCTCCATGCCCTTCTCGAAATTATCCCACTCCTGCGCCCAGGGGCGGCCGTACATGTCGGGTATCTTGTACTGGATCACCTCGCCGGGCCTCACCGGTGTCGCAACGCCGTTGACCGGATAGATCGTCGGGACACACTCGATGAAGGGGAGAGGATCGCCATCCTCGTAGCCGCTGATCTTGACGTAATGCCGGATGATGCGGATCGGCTGCACGAACGCTTCGGGATCGTAGAAGATCGCCTCGTGATTGAGGCCGATGAACTTGCCGTGCGCATCGTGGATCGGCGTGTAGATCTCGATCGTCTGCATCTTGTCCGAGAACTCGAACGCGCTGTGCGCGAACCAGCCCTGGATGTTCGAGGTCCAGGTGATGAGCGTGTCGTGATCCCAGAAGCCGATCGTCTCTCCATACCAGCGCGGCACTTCGGGGCCCAGGTGCGGGATGCCGCCGCTCATGTTGAACGAGCGCCCGATGTGGATGTTCGTGATGAAGTTGTCGGCGACGCCCGCCTCGATCTTGACGAGCGAGGGGGTGACCGTGAAGTCCCATTCCCAGGTCGCGGGCGGGGCCCAACGGCGCATGAAGCCTTCGGGCCAGCAGTATTG
>JASHTA010000171.1 GCA_030040795.1 Gammaproteobacteria bacterium
AGTGGCTGAAGGTGACCCGCCAGATTCCCTGGCGGCGCCCGATCGCCTCGCTCAATTATCTGCTGAGCTCGCACGTCTGGCGGCAGGACCACAACGGATTCACGCACCAGGATCCGGGCTTCATCGACCACGTGGCCAACAAGAAGGCGGATATCATCCGCATCTACCTGCCGCCCGACTCGAACTGCCTGCTTTCCGTGGCGGACCACTGCCTGCGCAGCCGCCACTACGTCAACGTCATCGTCGCCGGCAAGCATCCCGCGCCGCAGTGGCTCGCGATGCCGGATGCCATCAAGCACTGCACCGCGGGCATCGGGATCTGGGAGTGGGCGAGCACGGATCGGGGCGCGGAGCCCGACGTGGTGATGGCCTGCGCGGGCGACGTGCCGACGCTCGAGACGCTTGCCGCCGTCAAGCTGCTTCTCGGGCATTTCCCGAAGCTCAAGATCCGCGTCGTCAATGTGGTCGACTTGATGAAGCTGCAGCCTGCGAGCGAGCACCCCCACGGATTGTCCGACGCCGAGTTCGATGCGCTCTTCACCCGCAATGTCCCGATCATCTTCGCCTTCCACGGCTATCCCTGGCTCATCCACCGGCTCGCGTACCGGCGGACGAACCACGGCAACCTTCACGTGCGCGGCTACAAGGAGGAGGGGACGATCACGACTCCGTTCGACATGGCGGTGTTGAACGACCTCGACCGCTTCCACCTCGCGGGGGACGTTGTCGACCGGCTGCCGCAGCTGCAAGATCAAGCCGGCTACGTGAAACAGGCTCTCCGCGACAAGCTCATCGAGCATCGCGAGTACATTCGCGAGTTCGGCGAGGATCTACCCGAGATCTGCAACTGGCGCTGGGAGGCCTGAAGGCGCCCCGCTCGTGAGTGGCGCGGGGCTCATGAGCGCCGCCGAGAGGCCCGCAGGCGCCCGGCTTACGGGCGGTGCTGTGGAGGCGCGCCTTCTGCGCGCGCGCGGACGAGCAGGATGGGCACGGGACTCTGCCGCAGGACATACTCGGCGTCGCTTCCCATCACGATGCGCCGGATGCCTCTGCGCCCGTGCGTGCCGCAGACGACCAAGTCGGCCGGCCAGGCCGCCGCCTCGCGCACGATGTACTCGCCGACGGGGCCGCTCGGCTCCTCCAGCAGCTTGGTGTCGACTTCGATACCCGCGGCGCGAACCGCAGCCTGCGCATTGTGCAGCACCGAGGCTCCGTAATCGCGCGCCTGCTCGAACAGCCGGGTGAACGTCGCGCCGGTCACGTCGCCCTGGATGAACGGCCATTCGTTGACGATATGGATGAGGCGGATGCGGCTTCCCTGGCTCTTGGCGAGGCCGATGGCTTCGTTGAGGCCCAGCCGTGCCGTGTCGCTGCCATCGATCGGAACCAGAATGTTCTTGTACATGATGACCTCCTCAGGCGTGCCGACGAGTTTGCCGACACGGCCCGGTCCGCTCCATCCGTAGCAGTGCGGATGCGCGCGCCCGGTCATCGCGCTAGGCACAGCCGAAGCACGACACGCGAGCGCAAGGGGATCGAATCGCGTCGATCCGGCTAGCGATGCTCGGCGATCAGCGCGAGGAGCTCGTCGGCATGGATGGGCTTGCTCGCCAGGCGAATCCGCTCGTCGGCCTTCAGATCGCGAATAGTGGAGGAGGTGTCGCCGGTGACGAGGATCGCTCTTAGGCCGTTGCCGACGATCGTGCGGAGCGCTTCGATGAGCTGAACGCCCGTCTCGCCGTTGCTCAGGTGATAGTCGGTGATCAGCAGGTCGATCGCCGGCTCGTCGGTCGCTTTCTGCACCGCCTCGCCGAGCGAGGAGGCCGAGATCACGCGGTAGCCTTCGACCTTGAGCAGCATGGCCGTCGCGTTGCGAACGCCGAGGTCGTCGTCGACGAGGAGAATGCAGGGCGAGGACGCCTGCCGGTCCGCTGCGGCCGCCGCGGCAGCGGGCGCGAGTCGGGTCTCGCCCTGCGCTCCCGTTGCGGGCGGCAGCTGCAGAGCGAAGACCGAACCGCGGCCTACCTCGGACCGGACTTCGAGCTTCAGGCCGAGCAAGGCGATGAGACGGTGCACGATGCTCAGCCCAAGTCCGTAGCCCTCGCGTGCCGCATTGCTCGCGACGCCGATCTGGTAGAACTCATCGTAGATGTACGGTAGCTGATCCGCCGGAATGCCGATGCCGGTATCGGCGACTTCGACGCGCACGCCGGCCGCCCGAGCGAGGCAGCGCAGCTGTACGGAGCCTTCACGGGTGTACTTGATGGCGTTTGAGACGAGGTTGCGCAGGATCTGGCCGACCAGGGCGGCGTCCGAATGAACTCGATGCGCGGCCGGCTCGATGCGCAGCTCCAATCCCTTGCTGGCTGCGAGAGTTGCGAACTCGCCGCGCAGTTCCTCGAACAACGCATCCACCGTGAAGTCGGTCGGATCGGGGCGGACGGCGCCGGACTCGAGCTTGCTGATGTCGAGCAGCGCGTTGAGCAGGCGCGACATGGCGTCGATGGCCTGGCCCTGCTGCGTCACCGCTTCGCGTGCCGCCGCCTCCCTCACGACCCGGCACAGCGTGCCGTGGAGAAGCGAGAGCGTCTGCAGCGGCTGGCGCAGGTCGTGGCTCGCGGTGGCGAGGAAGCGGCTCTTCGCCTGATTGGCGCGGTCGGCGGTCTCGCGGGCCTGGGTGAGCTCGGTCTGGATCCTCTTGCGCTCGCTCACGTCCCGAATGGCGGCCGCGACGAGTGTCCGCTCGCCGTCCTCGATCGGACTCAGGCTGATCTCGACGGGGAGCTCCGTGCCGTCCTTGCGAAGCGCGTTCAAGTCCAGACCCACGCCCATGGGGCGTACGCGCGCGTTGCGGTTGTAGCCGCGACGATGCGCCAGGTGAATCTCGCGCAAGCGCTCGGGCAGCAGCATCTCGACCCGCTGTCCGACGATCTCCTCGGCCGCGTGGCCGAACAGCGTCTCGACCTGGCGGCTCGCGAACACGATGCGCCCCGCCGGATCGACGATCACGATCGCATCGGGTGCCGATTCCAGCACGTTGCGGAGAAGCTCGGGCGAAAGCATGCTCGGCGCCGTGGCGAGGCGTACGAGCCGGGATCATACGCACCGGCGTGGATGGCGCCAATTCGCCGGGCGCCCAGCCCCCCGGCGCGCGGCGGAGCGCGCAAATCAAGCTCCCGCGGCCGGCTCGAGGCCGCTGTCCGGCACGGCCTCCGCGCCGGCCACCAGATCGAGAAGCTCGGTGGTGATCTCCTCCTGGCGCGCCTCCCGGACTTGCTGCTGCAATCGGCCGAGTTTCTTCGATACGTTGTCGAGGGCGGACTCCATCGCGCCGAAGCGCGCGACGTTCTCGCTCGCGAGCGACTCGGTCGCTGCCTCGGTGAGGAGGGCAAAGACATATTCGGCGATCAGCTTCTCGAGGAGCGCCTCGGGCGCGAGAGTGTGCAGCGGCGGCAGCACTCTTCGCGGTCCCGGCGGCTGCGCGAGCGTGAGCGGGAACAGGACGCGTTTCTCGATCGCCGGTGCGGCGGCGCGCTCGCAGCGAGCAAACACGACGCGAGCTCGCGCGACCTCACCCCGCGCAATGAGCCGATAGAGCTCGGCCGTCAGGCGGCGCACGGTCTCGGGCACGCTCGTCAGGCGCGTCGCCATGGGCGACGCCCACACGACCTTCCGGCCGCGCCCCTCGGCGAGCAGGCCGCCGCGAGTTCCGAGAACAAAGAGCGCATCCCCGGGACCGAGGTCCTGCTCGGCGGCGCTCAGCAGCCGCTCGTTGAATCCCCCGACGAAGCCGTGCTCGCTTGCGCAGAGCACCACGGCGCCGCGCCCCCGCTCACGAGCCGACTCCGCGGCACGCTCGGGTGAGAGGCTGAGCGCATCGCCGAGCGCCGTAGCCACGATTGCCGAGTAGCGGCGTACGCTCGCGAGCGCATGCAGCGCTTCCTGCATCCGCATGCTGGCGAGCGCGCGCATCGCACCCACGATCTGGCGGAGCTCCTCCATGCTGGCAGCGCGGGCCTCAAGCTCCGAGAGCCGCATTACACCGCCTCCCGGCTCTCGGCGATCGCGTGGCCTTCGCTCGCGGCGAGCGACCGAGCGAGAGCGAGCACCGCCGTCTCGAGCCGGGCGCGCAACTCGCCGGAGAGCGGCTCCGAGCGATCGTTGAGATCGAGGGCTTCCGGACAGCGCTCGCGAAGCCAGGCGCCGAGTCCGTTGCGGAAGGCTTCGACGCGATCGAGGGGCAGGTCGTCGAGCGCGCGCGTGGTCACCGCAACGAGGAGCGCGACCTCCTCACCCAGAGAGAGAGGAGCCAGCCGCGGCTGGCCGAGCACCGCGCGGATGCGGCGCCCATGCTCGATGACTCGGCGGGTGCGCTCGTCGACCATGGTTCCGAATCGCGTGAAGATCTCGAGCTCGAGAAACTGCGCGTACTCGAGGCGCAGGCTCTCCGAGAAGGCCTTGAGCGCGGGCGCCTGCGCCTTGCCGCCGACGCGCGAGACGCTCCTGCCCACGTCGACGGCCGGCTTCTGGTTCTCGTAGAACAGCCTCGGGTCGAGATAGATCTGGCCGTCGGTGATGGAGATGAGATTGGTGGGAATGTAGGCGCTCAGATTCCCGGCTTGCGTCTCGGCGATCGGCAGGGCCGTGAGGGAGCCGCCGCCGCTCTCGGCCGAGAGCTTCGCCGCGCGCTCGAGGAGCCGCGAATGGATGTAGAAGATGTCGCCCGGATAAGCCTCCCTTCCGGGCGGCCGGCGCAGCAGGAGCGAGAGTTGGCGGTACACCGCGGCATGCTTGGTGAGATCGTCGATCACGAGGAGCACATCGTGTCCGCCCGCCATGAAGCGCTCCGCCATGGAACAGGCGGCGTACGGTGTGATCCACTGGAGCCCGGGCGCGGCATCGGCTTGACCGACGACGAACAGACAGCGTTGCGGGGCGCCGTGGCGCCGCACGGCGTCGATGACTTGCGCAACCGAGGAGGCTTTCTGTCCGATCGCGGCGTAGATGCAAATCACGTCGCTCGCGCGTTGATTGATGATCGCGTCCACCGCGATAGCCGTCTTGCCCGTGCCGCGATCGCCGATGATGAGCTCGCGCTGCCCGCGGCCGAGAGGAACCGTCGCATCCACGACGAGGAGCCCGGTGGCGAGCGGCCGATCCACGGCGGCGCGTCCGACGATCGGCGGCGCCGGGCTCTCGATCGGCGCGAAGCTCTCCGCTGCAATCGGGTCCCCGCCGTCGAGCGGCGTTCCGAGCGCATCGACCACGCGCCCGAGGAGCGCTTCTCCGACGGGCACCCGTGCGACTTGCCCGGTGCCATGAACGACCGAGCCGGCCGCTACGGACGCGGCATCACCCAGCAGCACACAGCCGATCGACTCCTCGCCGAGATCGACCGCCAGGCCTCGGATGCCGTGCTCGAATACGAGGAGCTCATCGAGCCGCGCCTCGGACAGCCCCGTCACGGTCGCCACGCCATCGCCGATCCGGGCGACCCTGCCGATCGCCTCGGCGCGCGGACCGATCGGCGAGTCCTCGATGCGACGGCGGCCGTCCTCCGTCCATTCGCGCATTTGCTCCACGAGCGTTGGCATGGGATGAGGAGCCTCAGCTCGGCGGCGCCTTGGAGCCGCCCGCCGGCCGCTCGAGCTCGGTGCGCAGCGTCTGCATCGTGCTCCTCAAGGAGAAGCACAGACTCGCGGCGGGAAAGTGCAATTCGACGCCGGCGCCGAGAGCGGCGTCCACGCCGAACGAGACGGTGCAGCCGCCAAGCGCAGCGGCGAGCGTGTGGCGCCAGCTCTCCACGGACTGAGGCGCGAGCGCCTCGGCAGTGACGACACCGAGCGGCGCGGTGGGCGAGAGCTGAGCGACGAGAGCTTCGCGCTGCTCGGTCGGCAGCTCCGCCAGATACTCGCAGATCCGATCGAGCCAAGCCTGCGTGCGCAGGCTCTGCGGGAACTCCTGCAGCAGCCGTCGAGCGAGTGCGGCGGAGAGATCGAGCGCGGCTTGCCGCGCCTCGTCGAGCGCTTGTCGGCGCTCGAGGGCAAGGCTCTTGCGCGCCTCGTCGAGCAGCGCCGCGGCTTCCCGCTCTGCGGCCGCACGGCGCACCTCAGCGGCTTTGTCCGCTTCCGTCGCCGCCGCCTTGAGGAGCTGCGCCCGCTCGGCGTCGAGTGCCGTGCGCCGAGCGTCCACGGCGGCGAGGTGATCGCGCGCCTCGGCTTCCGCCTTGCGGGCCGCGCCGTACTGCTCGTCGATCCGAGCGCGCCGCGCATCGACCATCCGCAGCACCGGGCGGTAGAGAAAGTGCTGCAGGAGCCAGACGAGGATCGCGAAGTTCACCGCCTGCAGCAGGACGGTGTGCCAGTCGATGCGCATGGGGCCTCACGCGTAGGGATTGGCGAAGAGCAGGAGGAGCGCGATGACCAGGCAGTAGATGGCCATCGTCTCGATCATCGCGAGGCCGACGAACAGCGTGCGGGAGATCGTGCCCGCCGATTCGGGCTGCCGCGCGATGGCGTCCATTGCGGCGGCGACAGAGCGCCCTTCGCCTAGCGCCGGACCGATCGAGCCGATCGAGACTGCGAGCGCCGCACCGATGATACTGATGGTCTTGGGATCCATGGCCACTCCTTCACGCTTGCTCGGTGCCGCCGGCGGCAGCGCCGATGAATACCGTTGCGAGCACCGAGAAGATGTACGCTTGCACCACGCCCACGAGCACCTCGAGCGCCATGAGCGGGATGGGCACGAACAGGCCTGCGAGCGCCATCACCAGTGCGATCAGAAACTCCCCACTCATGACGTTCCCGAAGAGACGCACCATCAGCGAGAAGGTGCGCGTCACCTCCGAGACGATGTTGAGCGGCAGCATGAGGAGCTTCGGTTTCGCGAAGCTCTTGAGGTATCCGAGCGTGCCGTGCGCGCGCACGCCGAAGTAGTGCACCGCGAGGAACACGATGAGCGCGAGGGCAGCCGGGGTCTCGATCCGGCCGGTCGGCGCCTCGACCCCCGGCAGCAGTCCGCACAGGTTCGCCAGGACGAGATAAATGAAAAGCGTGCCGAGGAGCGGCAGCAGGGGCCGCGCACTGCGGCGCAGCACGTCCTCGATCTGGCTCTCGATGCCGGTGACGATCAGCTCGAGCGCGCTCTGCAGCCGCGCGGGCTTCAGGGCGAGTCTTCGCGTCAGGAGCCACGAGCCCCCGCCGACCACGGCCATGATCGCCCACGTCGTGACAACCGGCCGAGCGATGGCGAGCCCGCCCAGATGAAAGGCCGTCACGGCCGTGAGCGGAGATGCTTGAGAGGCAAGAGGAGTCACAGCATCCTCCGCGCCGCCGCCGCCCGGGCCGACTGCACCATCCGCGCCGACCGCACCGCCATGCCTCGGGCCACGAGGAAACCCAGGAGCGCGACGAGGAGCGGCAGCGCGCCGAGCCGCGCGGCGATCGCAAAAAACGCCGCCGCGGCCAGTATGCGGCCCGCGGTCAGCGTGAGGCTTCCCGCACGGCCCTCGCGCGATCCGTAAAGCGCGACCGATCGGCGAAGCGCCTCGAAGTAGCACCACCCGAACAGGATCCCGCCCGCCCAGGCCGCGGCCAGCAGCGTCGCATTCCAATGAAGCGCGTGCGGGCTCATGGGCGCTGCAGCCTCTGCCAGGCGAGCGAGCAGCCGATCGCAAGCCCGGCGACGAGCAGTCCGAGCGTCCAAAAGATCCCCGCGTGGAGCCGCCGGTCGAGCCAGCGGCCCGCGAAGATGCCGAGGAGCGTCGGCACGACGATGGTCCAGCCGATCACGCCGATGAGCGCGAGGTCCTGCCCGATCGAGCGGTGGCCGTCCCGCTGGCCGCGCGCCAGCCGCTCGCGTCGCGCTCGAACGACTCGATCGAGCTGCTGCGAATCGGGTCGTCGCGGGTCGGATCGTTGCGAGTCCGGGCGCGGTGAGTCGGCGCGCTGGGAGTCGGGTCGCTGCGTCATGGCTCGATCGCTCCGTGGACCGGCGGGGTGCGGCCGAACGCCGACACGGCTTGCTCGGGCCGCAGCAGGTGCACGATCTGCCGTATCGCCGCGAGGTGCAGGCGCTCGGCGTCGATCCGCGCAGCGCGCTCCTCCTCGAGCTGCCGGCGAAAGCGCGCCAGAGCTTCGGACTCGAGCAGATGCAGATCGTCGCCGGCCACCGCGTCCGCTGTTGCGACGGCGACGGACTGGCCGCCACGCACTTCGAGCAGGCCGCCGCGCAGGGCGATGTAATGCTCGGCACCATCCGCTTTGTGCCAGCTCAGCACCGACACGTCGAGGACGGTCAAGAAATCGGCGTGGTGCGGCAGCACGCCGAAAGATCCGCTCGAGTCCTCGGCTCTGACATGCGTCACGCCGTCCACCTCGATGACCACGGCGAGAGGGGTGGTGACGATGAGCTTCATGGTCCGCCCGCCTTCGACCGCGCCTCCCGCTGCCGAGCCTCGTCGAGGTCGCCGACCATGTAGAGCGAGCTCTCGGCCCAACCGTCGGCGGCGCCGTCGAGAATGGCTCGGCAGCCCGCGAGCGTCGATTCGAGCTCGACCGTGCGGCCGGGCTTGCCGGTGAACGGCACCGTCACCATGAACGGCTGGGTGAGAAACCGCATCAGGAGCCGCGCGCGCTTGACTGCGGTCCGGTCCGTCTCGGAGAGCTCCTCGATCCCGAGCAGGGCGATGACCTCCTGCAGCTCGCGGTAGTGAGCGATCGTCCGGCGAACATCCTCGGCCGTTTGAAAGTGCTGCGGCCCGACGAGGCGCGGATCGAGGAGACTCGAAGAGGAGGCGAGCGGATCGACCGCCGGATACATCCCCTCGCTCGCCATCTCGCGCGACAGCACGATCGAGGAGTCGAGGTGGCTGAAGATCTCGGCCACCGCCGGATCCGTGAAGTCGTCGGCCGGCACGTAGACCGCCTGGATGGACGTGATGGCGGCGTCCGCGACCGAGGTGATGCGTTCCTCGAGCTCTGCGATCTCGCTCGCCAGAGTCGGCTGATAGCCGACCCGCGACGGCAGCCGGCCGAGCAGTCCGGACACCTCGGCTCCCGCTTGAACGTGCCGGTAGACGTTGTCGATGAGCAGCAGCACGTTCTCGCGCGCACTGTCGCGGAAGTGCTCGGCGATCGCGAGCGCCGTGAGACCCGCGCGCCAGCGCGCGCCGGGCGGCTCGTTCATCTGTCCGAACACCAGTGCGGTTCGCGCGAGCACTCCCGACTCGCGAAGCTCAAGGAGCAGCTCGTGACCTTCGCGCGAGCGCTCGCCGATGCCGGCGAATACCGAGATGCCGGAATGACGCTCGACCGTGGTCCGGATGAGCTCCATGATGAGCACCGTCTTGCCGACTCCGGCGCCGCCGAACATCGCCGCCTTGCCTCCCTTGACGAGCGGCGACAGCAGATCGACGACCTTGATCCCGGTGTGGAAGATCTCGCGCGCGGCGCCCTGACGCGCCAGTGCAGGCGCGGGCGCATGGATGGGGCGCCGGGCGATATCGGCCGGCAGACGCGCTCCTCGGTCGGAGGGCTCGCCGATCGCGTTGAGCAATCGGCCGAGCACGGCGTCTCCCACGGGCGCCCGGATCGGCGCGCCGAGCGCGCGGACCGGCGTCCCGCGTCTCAATCCGCCCGTGCCCTGGAGCACGACGAGTCGCACGCGCTGCGCATCGAGGTGTTGCTCGACTTCCGCAATGAGTGGCGGTCCCAGATCCCATTCGATCGCGACTGCGTCGTTGATTGCGGGCAGCCCGCCGTCCGCGAACGCTGCGTCGACGACCGAGCCATGAACGGCAACGATGCGTCCCGGCGTAGCGGCTTCGGTCACGTCGGAGCTCTCGGGTAGATGGAAGGCTCCTCGAGAAGCGTCCGGGTCCGTGGGATGTTCCACTCAGGCTGCGGGGAAAACGCAGAAGGCTGGTCCCTCGAGGTGAGGAGCACGCTGCGGGCGTGCTGCACTTCGGCAGAGGCGGGCGCCCGATCGCGCGCGAGCGCAAGCACGGCCCGGATGGGCTCCGGCGCAAACTCGTACCACTCGACTGCGAGCCCTGCGGCATCGTCGCGGACGACGTAAGCGCGGACGTGGCGCAACCAATCGTACCGAAGGGCGGCCGATTCGAGTTGGATGAGCACGGGCGTGCAAGGCAGAAGACGGGCATTCGTCTCGATGAATCCGCCGCTCAGGCTCGCGTTGCGCATGAATCCGAGCGCGAGCAGCTGCGGCCGTGCGTCCACGCGAACAGCGATGTCGCAAGCTATTCGCGCTCCCCAGCGGTGCTCCATCGTTGCGCTCCCGTGTTGCCCGAACCCATCTTTGCATCGGGATCGCTCGAGACGAATACGCACAAGTGCCTAATGCGCTCGTGATCTCGCGCACGACCGCCGCCGAACTGCCGCGAGTACTCCTATCGCCGGAAGCGCCCGGCGCTCACGAGATGCCTGCGGTAGAAGCGCTGCATCAGGCTTCCGTAGGAGACGAGGGCGCCCGATCGAGGCGCATGGATGAAGCGGCCGCCGCCTACGTAGATAGCGACATGATCGACGTGGCGCGCGCGGATGCGAAAGAAGAGGAGGTCGCCGGGCAGCAGGTTCCGCAGCGAAACGCGGCGTGCCGAACGCTGCTGCTCGGCAGCGGTCCGCGGGATGGCGATGCCCGCCTTCTCGTAGGCGTAAACGGCAAGTCCGCTGCAATCGAAGCCGCGGCCGTCGGCTCCTCCGAACCGGTAAGGGGTGCCGACGAAACTCGCAGCGACCGCGGCGATTGTCCGCCCGGCGGCGACCTCGGCTTCGCGCGTGCGGGGCACGGCGGCGCACGCCGCAAGGAGAGCCGCCAGTACCAGCGTCAGCGTGATTTGAAACGCGCGCACGGTGTCGAAATCACTGGTCGGGGTGAAGCGCTACACGCTGTTCCTGCGCTTCCTCGGAGAATTCA
>JASHTA010000017.1 GCA_030040795.1 Gammaproteobacteria bacterium
GCGCCCAGCATCCGTCCTACGGCGAAGCTCACTATCCCGGCGCCGCCTCCGATCAGGACCATGCGCAGCGCTCCGCGCCAGGCCGAGCGGCCCGTGAACAGGCTGAGAATCATGCCCACGGCGAACAGCGCGACGAGTGTGGCCGCGGCGGCTGCCGCAATCCCGCCCAAGCCCTTCAGACCCGCGATGAAGGGTACGAGCGGAACGACCGCCCCGACGGCGAACGACAGGAACGAGGATCCCGCGGCATTCCATGGTGAGCCGAGGTCATCCGGATTGAGGCCCAGCTCCTCTCGCGCCAGGACGTCAAGCGCCTGCTCCGGCCGGGCGAGCAGCGCGCGGCTCATGCTGCGCGCCTGCTCGATGTCGATGCCCCGCGCTTGATAGATCAGCGCGAGCTCCTCGGCCTCCTCCTCGGGATAAGCGGCGACCTCCGCGCGCTCGAGCGCAATCTGATACTCGTACATGTCGCGCTGCGAGCGCACGGAGACGTACTCTCCCGAGGCCATCGACAGCGCTCCGGCCAGCAGCCCGGCAGCCCCGGCGGTGAGGACGTACGCGCTGCCGGCGCCCGCTCCGGCAACGCCGAGCACGAGACTCGCGTTGGAGATGAGTCCGTCGTTCACGCCAAAAACGGCCGCGCGCAGGTTTCCTCCGACGCTGCTTCGATGGCGCGCACCGACATCGGTCGCCGAGGTCGGCATCGCGTGCCCCGCAGCACGGAGCGATGCGCCGTAGATCGAGAGTCCGCGGAGCTTCATGGCGGCGAGCACCCCCCGCAGCGCGCGCGGACCGAACAGTCGGACCAAGTGCGCGACGATGCGCGCGCGCGTCGAGGGTCGGAAGGTCGGCGGCGGCCGCAGCGCTCCCGCGAAGTCCGCGGCCATGCGCGCCAGCCACTGCTCGGCTTGCTCCTCGGCCGCCGTAGCCAGCTTCAGGAACAGGGCGCTCTTGTGGGGATCGGGCTCGGCGCGGGCGACTCGGCGATACAGCCACGCCGATTCCTTCTCGTGGAGCCAGCTATCGAGATCGTCGCTCAGGCAGGCATCTCAGCAGAGTCTCGTGAGGGGCGGGATCAGTACCCGTCTCGGCCTTCGCTTTCTTCCTCATCCTCGTCCCAATCGTCGTCATCATCGTCGTCCTCGTCCCAGTCCTCGTCGTCTTCGTCCTCTTCTTCCTCCTCCTCCTCTTCCTCCTCGTCCTCGTCCTCCTTCGCCGAGGCTGCCCAGCCCTCGGGCTCATCGATCCGCTCGAGATCCAACTCGTGCCAGGTCTCCAGATCGATCTCCTCGACGTCCCCATCGAGGTACTCGATCTCGACGAGCTCCGAATCCTCGTCAACCGAGAGTACGCGGAACGACTCCTCCTCCTCCAGGTTCTCGTACCACTGGCCGGCGACCGGCTCGTAATCTCTGCTCACCGCTTGCTCCCCAAAGGGCCGACGCCCTTGTCTGCATGAGTTTAAGGGCGTGCTCAGAACGAGTCTATCCCGTATAGTTTTTCCATGACCGCGCGACGCCCCAGCTCGGATTCCCCGCTTCTCACGGCGCGCCGCGTCGTGGTGAAGGTCGGGTCGGCGCTGCTGGTCGACCAGGAGGCCGGCCGCCTCAACCGCAGCTGGCTCGAGAGCCTGATCGAGGACCTCGTGCGGTTGCGCAAGCGCGGCCAGCAACTGATCCTCGTCTCCTCGGGGGCCATCGCACTTGGACGGCGCCAGCTCGGGCTGGCCCGGGGCGTACTGCGCCTCGAGGAGAGTCAGGCCGCCGCCGCCGTGGGCCAGATCCGGCTCGCCCATGCCTACAAGGAGCTGCTCGAGGAGAAGGGCATCACCGTCGCGCAGGTGCTGTTGACGCTCGAGGACAGCGAGCGCCGGCGGCGTTTTTTGAACGCCCGCGCGACACTGGAGGCGTTGCTGGCTCTTGGAGCGCTGCCGGTCATCAACGAGAACGACACGGTGGCGACCGCGGAGATCCGCTATGGCGACAACGATCGCCTCGCGGCGCGCGTCGCGCAGATGACGAGTGCGGATTGCCTCGTGCTGCTCTCGGACGTGGAGGGGCTGTTCACCGCGGACCCGCACATGGATGCAGGCGCCGAGCTCATCGACCGCGTCATGCGCGTGACGCCCGAGATCGAGGCCATGGCTGGGCGGTCGGCATCGAGCGTGGGATCGGGCGGGATGGCGACGAAGATCCTGGCGGCCAAGATCGCCGTCGCCGCCGGCTGCCACATGTGCATTGCGGCGGGCCATCACCGCCACCCGGTTCGGCGCATCGAGGAGGGCGCCCGGTGCACGTGGTTCGTGCCCGGAGCCACCCCGATCGCGGCGCGCAAGCAATGGATCGCGGGCACGCTGCGTCCTGCGGGCGCCATAGCGATCGATGCCGGAGCCCTGCGCGCCCTGCAGGAGGGCAAGAGCCTGCTTCCCGCGGGCGTCGTTCGCGCGCTCGGTCGATTCGACCGGGGCGACACGGTGAGCGTCATCGGACCGGACGGCGCGGAGATCGCCCGCGGCATCACCGCTTATTCCGACACGGACGCCGCGCGGATCATGGGACGCAGGTCCTCGGAGATCGAGGGTATTCTCGGCTACCGCGGCCGCGATGAGATGATTCATCGCGACGACCTCGTGATCCTCCAGACGGATCCGAAGCCTCCGCAGCCGATCGAGGCAGCATCGTGAATACATCGGATATCGGCGTGCTGATGGAGCGGATGGGGGCTGCGGCGTGCGCCGCCGCCGCCGTTCTCGCAAACATCGGCACCGAACGGAAGAACCGTGCCCTGGCCGCCGCGGCGGATGCCATCCGCGCCCGCAGCGCCGAGATCCTCGCAGCCAATGCGGCGGACCTCGAGGCCGCGCGCGCGAAGAAGCTCACCGCCGCATTGCTCGATCGGTTGCAGCTCGACGACCGCAGGATCGAGGCCATGAGCCGCGGGATCGAGGAGATCGTCGAGCTGCCCGATCCCATCGGCACCGTCGCCGCGGAATGGGATAGGCCGAACGGACTGCGCATCCAGCGCGTGCGCGTGCCGCTCGGGGTGATTGGGATCATCTACGAGAGCCGGCCCAACGTCACGGCCGACGCCGGCTCGCTCTGTCTCAAATCCGGCAATGCCGTGATCCTGCGCGGCGGCTCCGAGAGTGCGCGCTCGAGCCGCGCCATCCACGAGTGCCTCGTCGCCGGATTGCGCGCGGCGGGCCTGCCTGAGAGCTCGATCCAGCTCGTCCCGACGACCGATCGAGCCGCCGTCGGCTACATGCTCGCGGGAATGACCGAGTATCTCGATGTGCTCGTGCCGCGCGGCGGGAAGGAGCTGATCGCCCGCGTGCAGAAGGAGGCGCGCGTACCCGTGATCGGCCATCTGGAGGGCAATTGCCACGTGTACGTCGATCGGGATGCGGACCTCCCGATGGCTCGGACCATCGTGCTCAACGCCAAGATGCGCCGCACGGGAGTTTGCGGCGCGGCCGAGACGCTGTTGATCGATCGCGGGTGCGTCGGCACGCACCTGAAGCCCATCGTGCGCGACCTGCTCGATGCCGGCTGCGAAGTGCGGGGAGATCCGACCGTGCGGCAAGCCGATGCCCGTGTGCGCCCGGCGACGGAAGAGGACTGGCTCACCGAGTATCTCGATGCCATCATCGCTGCGCGCGTCGTGGACGGTGTCGAGGCCGCCATCGAGCACATCACCCGCTACGGCTCCGCGCACACCGAGACCATCGTGACGGAGAATCCCGCCGCGGCGGAGCGATTCCTGCAGCGGGTGGACAGCGCGATCGTCCTGCACAATGCCTCCACCCAGTTCGCGGACGGAGGGGAGTTCGGCATGGGCGCGGAAATCGGGATATCGACCGACCGCTTTCATGCCCGCGGACCGGTGGGTGTCGAGCAGCTGACGAGCTACAAGTACGTCGTGCGCGGCACCGGGCAGGTGCGGCCTTGAAGGGCTCGGGACGTCAAGCGGATGCGTGCCGCTCGAGCGCGGCGACGCCGCCCACGAGAGAATAGACCGCCTCGAATCCTCTTGCGCGCAGCTCCTGCGCGCCGGCGAGACTGCGCTTGCCGCTCGCGCAGACCAACAGGTACTTCGCGGTCGGCTCGAGCGGAGGCTCCCCGCGCGGAGGTTCCCCGCGCGGCGGCCGACCGAGCGCCATCTCGAGCAATGCGTGGAGCGGGATGTTGCGTACCCGTGCGGCGGGCACCGGCTGTTCCGCTACCTCGCGCGGCTCGCGCACGTCGACGATCGCGAAGCCTTGCAGAAGCGCTTCGGAGAGGTCGCGGAAGCGGAGCTCGAGGGTGGCGGACGCCGCGCTCTGCATCGCAGGCGAAGCTTGCCGTACGCAGGGGCCCTGGCGGCACTCCTTCGCTCGCTGCGCCCGCACCCGCGAGACCGTGAGAGAAGTCAGGTCGAGGACCAGCAACTCATCGCCGAGCTGCCCCGGCAGATCGAGAAGGATCTTGAGCGCCTCGAGCGCTTGCAGGCCGCCGAAGATGCCCGGAACCGGGCCGAGCACGCCCGCTTCGGCGCAGTTGCCGACCAGGCCGTCGCGCGTCGCCTCGGGCCAGATGCATCTCAGGCATGCGCCGGAGCGGTCGGATCTCACCACCTGCAGCTGTCCCTCGAACTGGTAGACGCTCGAGAGGATGACGGGCTTACCGAGCCGCACGCACAGATCGTTGAGCAGGAATTTCGTCGAGAAATTGTCAGTGCAGTCGATCACGAGCTGGTACGGCTCGATGAGCGCGGCGCCGTTTGCGGCATCGAGGCGCACCGGATGCGTTTGAATGTCGACATCCGGATTCAAGGCGCGCAGGCGCTCCGCAGCGAGCTCGGCCTTGGGCCGACCCGCGTCCGCCAGCGCGTAAAGCGTCTGCCGGTGCAAATTGGATGGCTCGAGCCGATCGCCGTCGGCGATGCCGAGCCGGCCGACGCCCGCGCCGGCGAGGTAAGAGAGCACTGGAACGCCGAGCCCGCCGGCGCCCACGACCAGCACCGTGCTCGCCCGCAGTCTCGCTTGTCCACCGGGACCGACTTCCTTGAGCGCCATCTGGCGCGAGTAGTCCGGTACGAGCCCGAGCGTGGACATCCGCGCCGGAGCGGCCGCCGCGACCGCAGGATCGTGCGCGCGCAAGTCGCCGTGCTCGTGC
>JASHTA010000172.1 GCA_030040795.1 Gammaproteobacteria bacterium
GCCGTGAGTGCCACCTGCGCAGACTCGACGCCTTGCTTCAGCGCCTCGACCTGCGCGACCTCGCTGACCACGCCATTGTAGGCATCGCGCGCCTGGTACTCGGTCTGCCGCGAGACGGTCTGCACGTGATCCTTGGCGGCAATCCACTGGTACTGCGCCTGGTGGACCTGCGATTGCACCAGCCCGCCGCTGAAAATTGGAACCGTGACCTCGAGCCCAATCTGACTGTCGGCGAGCTCGAAGGGATAGCGCAGGCGTCCCGGGGCGCCGCCGAAGTTGTAGGCCTCGTCGGTATTCTCCGTCTGGTCGCTGCGCGTGGCCGTGATGGAGAGGGTCGGCAAATGCCCGGCAAAGGCGATGCGCACTTGCTCGCGGGCCACATCGGCGGCCAGCCGGCTCGCCACGAGGGTGAGGTTCTGATCCATGGAGACCGAGATCCAGGCTTTCGGATCGGCCGGCTGGGGATTCTTGAGCGGCATGTCGTCGCCCGGCTTGGCGAGGCTCGGGTAGTCCTGCTCGGTGATCTCGCGCAGTTGCTGCTCCATGCTTGCGAGCGCGCGCTTGGCCGCGATGACCGCCGCGGCGGCGCTGTCGCGGGCGGCTTGCGCCTCCTTCACGTCCGTGATCGCGATCAGCCCTTGCTCGAAGCGCTTGCTTGCCTGATCCAGCTGACGAGAAACCGCTTCGAGCGAGGCGGTGTGGGTATCGAGGGTGTCCTTTGCATTGAGGATGTTGAAGTAGGCCGTGGCGACGCGCTGAATCAGATCCTCCTGTGCCGCCCGGTAGGTCGCCTCGGCCTCGGTGACCTGCTTGTAAGCCTCGGCGAGCGTTGCAAGGTTGGCCCAGGAAAAGATAGTTTCCTGCAGCTGCAGCTGGTAGCCGCGTGTATCGATGAAGGAGGTCGTGTTCTCCGAGAAGGGAATCACCGCTCCCTCCGGGCCGGGATAGGCGTAGACATACCCCTCGCCCTGCTTCTGCCTCGAGAGCGCGTAGCTCCCGGTGAGCTGTGGCAGGAGCGCCGCCCAGGCCTCTGGAGTCGCCTCGCGGGCGGCCTTGTAGGTCGCCTCCGCCTCGCGAATTTGCGGATCGAACCGCACCGCGTCCTCATAAACGCCGATGAGGTCCGTCGCCCCAGTCGCGCCCGCGAAGGCCAGCGCGCAGAAGACGCCGACAAATAGCCTCATGAATCTCACGTCCATGGGAATCCCATGCAAACCTGCGCGGCTCGGGCATCCAACATCTCCAAGCGCGGGTGCAATGCCTGTGCCACCGTTGACTTGCTGCACAAACGCCTGATCTCGCTGCAATCGCGCAATCCGCCGGGAGGCACGGGCGACGTGGGCCCGTCCCACGATCGCGCACTCGTCCCGGGAATGGGAGCTCGACTCGCGAACCGGATCTTGCCGGGCCGGGCCTGTGACTCCGCTCAAGGCCCCCGCATCGCGAGGTGAGCGGCGCGGACGAGGAAGAGCGCGCCGAGCGCCAGGAACAGCACGCTCGCCGCGTAGTGAATCAGCTTGAGGGGCAGGCGCTTCGAGAAAGCCTTGCCGAGAAACACGACGGGCGCATTGGCGATCAGCATGCCGCTCGTCGTGCCGGCGACCACGGACGCCAAATTGGAATAGGCGGCCGCAAGCGCAACGGTCGCGATCTGAGTCTTATCGCCCATCTCGGCCATGAAGAACGCGACGAGCGTGGCGACGAATGCGCCCGCACGGCGCGGTCCCTCGGAGCGCTCGT
Source organism: Gammaproteobacteria bacterium (assembly GCA_030040795.1). Lineage (GTDB taxonomy): Bacteria > Pseudomonadota > Gammaproteobacteria > Steroidobacterales > Steroidobacteraceae > JASHUC01. The sequence continues at coordinate 1,741 of JASHTA010000172.1, forward strand.
CGAGCGTGTCCGGCTTGAGCGTCCAGAGGGCCATGCCGATCAGGCTCACGCCGACGATGGCGTCGAGCCGCATTGGCGTCAGATACCTTCCGGCGTGTACGCCGATGAATCCGGCCAAAAGATGATTGGCGAGCGTGGCGCAGAGGACCCCGGCGAGGATGGGCCAGGGCCGTCGGTAGCGCGCAGCCAGCATCAACGCCAAGAGCTGCGTGCGATCGCCCATCTCGGCGACCGCAACCGTCGAGAGCGAGACCAGAAAAGATTCCACCTGGGAGGTCCTAGCCGAGCGGGCGAATTCTGAAGCGACGAGCGCGCAGGCCTCGAGCACTCAGAGATGCCGAGCGCCCTGTCTCGCGTGACTCAGTGCCGCCGGATTGGCCACGCGAATGGGCGCACCGTTCGCGAATGCGAGCACGGCTTCGACCGTGTCGGCATAGAACACACTCAGTGTCTCGTGCGTCACGTAGCCGAGGTGCGGCGTCACCGTCACATTATCCAGCGTACGAAAGGGATGATCCGCCGGTGGCGGCTCCTCGTCGAACACGTCGAGGCCCGCTCCGGCGATCCGCCTCGCGCGCAACGCGGCGATCAGATCCGCCTCCACGACGATCGGTCCACGCGACGTATTGATCAGATACGCATCCGGCTTCATGAGGGCGAGTTCGCGTGCGGTGACGAGACCTCGCGTGCGTTCGCTCAGCCGCACGTGTATCGAGAGCACGTCGGCGAGGCGGAACAGCTCGTCCTTCTCGACGCGCCTGACTCCCACCGCTTCCGCAGCCTCCGCCGTCAGGTTCTGGCTCCATGCGACGACCGTCATCCCGAATACGTGGCCATATTCCGCCATCCGCTTGCCGATGCGTCCGAGTCCAAGCAGGCCGAGTGTACGGCCCGCGAGCATCACGCCGGCCGTGCTCTGCCACCCGCCTTCGCGCATCCGCCGGCTCTCATGGCTCAAATGACGCACGGTGGCGATGAGCAAGCCCCAGGCGAGCTCGGGCGTCGCGTTCATGGTACGGGCGGCAGCGGGGTTCGCGGAATTGGAGTGTGACACGACAATCCCGAGCTCGGCCGCCGCCGCCATGTCGAGATTGGGAAGCGAGGGTCCGATGATCGTGATCAGCTTGAGATTCGGCAGCCGCTCGAGGAGGCGGCGAGGCAGATTCATGCGCTCGCGCACGGTGCACAGCACATCGAAGGGTTGCAGTAGGCGAGCCGCCTCGCTCTCCGACAGATGCGTGTCGAACACTCGGATCTCCGCTTTGCCCTCGAGAGAAGACCAGTCCGCAGACTCCAGCGCGACTCGGGCGTAATCGTCCAAAATGGCGGTTTTCAGCATGGCCGCCCGATCTTAAACGTGAGGTCGGGAATTTCAAGCGAGCGAACGGATGCGCTCATCGCTGTGGTAGCGTACGGCGATCGAAACGGACAGGAAGCATCGATCATGGCGCGGACGGACACATCGGACCCGGCCACCTGGCGCACAGCCGCGCCGACTGCAGAGCCCGGCAAGCGCGGACTCGCGCCACGCAGCCGCCCGATCGACCGGCATGTGCCGTATCTGCGAATCGCGACCGAGGAGGCCTGGAGCATCCCGGAGATCGTCGAGGCGCAGCTCAGACTTCTCGGGAGTCCCAACGCCCCAGACGACACCTCCCTGCGCATGGCCGGGATGTTCGCGAAGATGTCCGCGCTCCAGGAGCAGCTTCAGGAGATCGGCGAGAAGCGCATCGCGCGGATGGACGAGCTCGGCATCGACAAGCAGCTCCTGCTCCTCACCGCGCCCGGCGTTCAGGTCCTCGATCCGGACGAAGGCACGGCGCTCGCGCGGCTCGCGAACGACCGCCTCGCCGCGGCCTGTCGCCGCTATCCCGATCGTTTCGCGGGACTCACGGCGTTCGCTCCGCAGGACGTGAAGGGCGCGGTAGCCGAGATCGAGCGCGGCATGAAATCGCTCGGCATGAAAGGCGCGGTACTCAATTCACACACGCGCGGGCATTATCTCGACGAGCCGCAATACCTGCCAATCCTCGAAGCGCTCGAGGCCAACGATGCCGCGCTCTACATCCATCCGACGATTCCGCCCCGGCAATGGTCCCAGCCGTACGAGTTCAGGGGAATGACGGGTGCGCTCGGCGGCTTCAGTCACGAGGTATGGGTCCATACCATGGGCCTGATCCTCTCGGGCGCGTTCGACCGGTTCCCGAAGCTGCGCCTCGTGATCGGACACATGGGCGAGGGAATGCCGCTGCTGCTCTATCGCTTCGACTGGATGCAGAGCAACGCCGATGGGCGATCGGGGCTGCGCGGCGGCGCGCCGCCGGTCACGCTGCGCCACGCGATCTCCTATTATTTCAAGAACAACATCTGGATCACGACGAGCGGCCAGGGCTGGGAGCCGTCCGTCAAATTCTGCATGGATGTGCTGGGCCCCGACCGGGTCCTCTACGCCATGGACTATCCCTACCAGCAATCCGCCGACGAGTGCGCCGCCTACGACGCGTTCGACCTCAGCCCTGCGCACAAGAAGATGCTCATGCAAACCAACGCGGAGCACGTATTCCGGTTGAAGTGACGCGCGGACTCTTGCCTCCTATCTGTTTGAAGTTACGGTGCTTTTGGTCTCTATCATGCCCTGTATTTGAATCGTCCCCCTCTTTCAGCATTGACGTGCACCAATAGGGTGCGTAACGTAGCCGCCGCCGGGACGTGGGTTTCCATGGGGTACCCGAACTGCCGATGACTCCTACCGTGTCTACCTACAACAAACGCGGGAAGGGCCGGCTTGCATCCTTCGTCCCAGCGCTCGTGGGCTGCCACGGCAGCATCGGCACCCGGCTTTCCAGCCGGGCCCTTCGGGCCCCATAGGCCAGCAAAGCAAAGAGGGGATGAGAATCATGAACAGCTCCATCAACGCAGCGAGTGGCACCAGCCGGGCGACGATCGTCGCTACGGTCGGCTTCATGTGTCTGGGCCTGATGTTTTGGATCGTCAATATCACGTTGGCAGGGTGGTTCGACAAGTTCTACCCGGCCGGCATCGCGACACTGTTCCTGGCGGTCGTGCTGCTCATCATCGCGATCCTGGCGTTCATCGACCAGCGGACGCTCGACGCCGTGATTTTCTTCGGCGGCGCGGGACTGCTCGGGTCCCTCCATGCCGGTTTGACGGCTACGGGGGCGGCCGCCGGTACAACACCGATGCACTACATTGCATGGGTGGATTTCGTCTGGGCCGTCTATTTCTTCTACGTGTGGCTCGCCGGCCTCAAGGCCGACCTCGTGCGCATGCTGTTCCTGCTCGGCACCTGGCTGTGGCTGCTGTCTGGCGCGCTCACCCAATGGGGGCTCGGACACGTCATCGGATTGATCGGCGCCTATATCGGTCTCGCCACGGCGATCCTGGCGGTCATCGTCTCAGCGAGCGCGATCAACGGGCACAGGCCCGGCGGGTCGGCCGCTGCAGGCGCCTGATCAACTCTCCGGCCAACGCTGGCGCGCAGCGGCCAGCGGCGTGTCGGAGCGACCCATGGCGGGCGGGGCCGGATGCGCCCCGCTCGCCGGTCGCGCCCATTACACCAATCGAACGGAATTCACCGTAACGGCGCTCGGTTCTGCTGGGCACTATCATTGGTGCGTCCATTTGGTGCGCCTGCGGGAGCATTGGGCGGTCCGTTCGGTTGGGCGACCAGAGTGCAAGTCGCCGACACCAGACCTCTCGGGGTGTCGAGCTGGACGGTGTCGCCAACCGACTTCCCCTTGCATGCGGTCAGCGCCTGCGGATTGAATCCGCCCCGGAAGCGGCCTCTACCTCCGAATCCGCCGAAGCCTCCAAAGCCGCCGTTGGCCCCGATGAACTGAAGCGATTGCTGGAAGCGGATCGCATCGCCGGACCTCGCGATGGCGTTGGGCGGCAACGACTCGCCAACCAAGGTGTACAGATGCTTGTTGGCGAAGAAGATGGCGACGGCCGAGCGGCTTCCATCCGTACCATTGACGCTCAGCTCGCGCCCGAACTGCCGGCTGATGCGCGCGTCGATCGCCACGGTCACCTTGCCGGAGGCGCCAAAGGACTTTTCCGTCTCGGCGATCACGCTCGTGCCATCGGCGTTGGTGCTGGAAAAATCGACGACCCTCATCGTGTAGAGGATGCCGTCTTGCCGAGCCGTGTAGCTCGTCATCGGCAGCGAAGCGCCGGCGGAAGTTTTGAACGTGCCTTTTTCCACCACCGGCGGTACCGGAAATTGAACGGCGAATCCCGGCTCGGGGTATGGGTAGACCTTCCAGTCCTGAGCAACAGCTGCGACGGGCAGCAGCGAAATAGCGACCAGAATCGCAGTTGTTCTTTTCATCGACGACCTCGCCAACCAGGCGTCCCCATGTCAACGGGCGAACGGGCGCTGCCCGAGCACCTGGCCATTGGGCAAGGTCAAGGAAATGAGCTGGCCGCCATAGGAGCCGTCCCGCAGCGGATGGATTTGCACGACGACCTTGTCGCCAGGATGAATGGCATTCGGCGTCCACCCGAACCTCGCGAGCTGACCCGCGCCGCCCAACTCCAGCGACCACTCGTTCCGCGCGCCGCTGGTATCCGGAACCATGATGCGCAGCCATCCGTGCGGATTGACCAGCTCGAGCTCCTTGACCGTTCCGGTGATCTTCTCCGTTCGGCTCCTGTCAAACATGGCAAAAGAATGGTGGGCGAGGGCCGTGCTTGCGAACGGCAGATACGACAGGATCAAGCAGATGGACAACGAGAAGCGCTTCATGGCCGAACTCCCGTTTGCATTCAAGAATGTTTCAAATCTTAAAAGCGCTGAGTCGCGGCACGATCGAGTCTAGCGCAGGCGTTTTGGCATTGCACCCTTGGAGCCCTACCCACTTCGCCGGCCGAGTCGGAGCGGGGGCGAGAAGGCGGCTCGAGCATTCGATATAGTGTGTGCGACTGGCTGGTCTCAACTTAGAGGGAGCAGCTCCCATGTGGTCGACAAAGGGCTTCATCAGGCTGTACGCCGGTACCTCGATACTCGCGCTCCTGGCCGCCGTTCCAGTCGGCGCACAGGATGCACCGAAGAGCGCTCCCAAGGTGGCTGTAGAACCCGCGGTGGACTTGATCGGCAGGCCTGTCGATCTCGATTTGTCGCGCGGTGTTCAGGCGCCCTACCGGGACACCTCGAAACTACCGTCTACGTTTGCCGGCGCTGCCAAGACCCAGCCCGTCAATCCGAAGTGGGGCACGCATCCGTACAGGCCGAAGAGCCGGCGCGACTTGACCGGCATCTGGATCAATCAGGGTGGCATTGGCTGGACGCCCGGCGTTCCGCCGGGACGCGGCCAGAACCCGCCGCTCACCCCAGCCTACGCCAAGATCTTCGAGCAGCATCTGGACGATGCCGACCGCGGCAAGCCGACCGGCGACCCGACCGCCGCATGCCTGCCACCGGGCATGCCACGCGTCATGACGATGACCTACCCGATGGAGATCACGATGGGGCCGGATCGGATCATGATCTACGCCGAATGGGACGAGCAGGTCCGGCGCATTTTCATGGATGGACGACCGCTGGCGGTCGACCCCGATCCGACCTACAACGGCCAATCGGCTGGACACTGGAAGGGCAATTTCCTCCTCGCCACGACGTTTGGCCTTCGTGCCGACACGAACCTGGAAGCCTCGGGATTGCCAAAGAGCGACAAGACGATCGTCTATGAGAGGATCTGGCTCGCGGATGACGATACCTTGCGCGATGAAATCACGCTCGTGGACCCCGTTGGCTACACCAAGCCCTGGACGGTCACGAAGACGTACAAGCGCGCTCCGCCCGACTTCACGCTCCTGCCCTACGTGTGCCTGGAGAACAATCGCAACCCGATCGGTCCGGACGGGTCTACTGAAGTCATCCTTCAACCCGGCGGCAAATCCCACATCGATTGATTGGCTGAAGGCGGCATCGTCAAGGGACGATTTGACTCACGCCGAAGCAAGCTGGAATCTGCGCGCTCCTCCGTCATTCTCACGCCGGGTACTGATCCTCCCGTACCCACCACCCGTGAATTTGCGGCGAGGCCTGGACGGGCAGCTCGACCGTGGCGACGGGTCCCTCCGCGAGATGCTCGGCATCGAGGATGAGGAGGTCGGCACGAAGATGTTGATCGAGATGCCAGGCGACGCCGAGCAGAAAGCCTTCGCCTTCTCTCGCGCCGGCACTTCTTGGAGCGAACACCGGTTCGCCGAGCGAGACGTTCGGCGGCGCCTTCCATAACTCGTAAGTGCGAGTCCGGTGATCGACGCGCGCGTAGCATGCCGCCTTCCAGCGCACGGGATCCGCCGGGTCCGGACACCCCATGAATCCATAGCGGTATGGCATCGTGTTGTAGCGGTCATCCTGGCGCGGCAGCGGCGCGATGAGCGGATACATCCGCTCGATCTCGAGGCCGGAGCTGCCGCCGTCGAGCTTTACGGTCAGCCGATGAATGAAGCTCGTCCCGCGGGCCGCGTCGTATGGCGATCCGTCCTTGTTGGGGATGACTGAGTAAGGATTGGCCGCCGTGATCTCGCGATCGAAATAGAGCTTCTCGCCATCCTCGAACGCGCCGAGCGTGTGGCTGCCGCCGCACGTCGGAGCCTCGATCCATTTGAGATCCGTCCCATCGCCGTACCGGCGCAGGATGCCGAGATAGCTCTTTCGCGTCCCATCCCAGGAGAAATGAATGCCGCCGCGCTTCATTTGCTCGTAGTCAATCGTGAGCGGCACGAGGAAGAAGGCGATGTGGCGCTCGGTCACGGCGAAGTCGTGCACCATGCTCACATAGGGTACGGTGACCTCAGTCTCCCAGACTTTGTGGCCGCGCGCGTCGATCTCGAATACCGCAATCGTGTCGCTGCCGAATCCTCTCGCTTCGTAACCGAACGCGACGAGGTTCCCGGTCATCGAGCAGACTTTCGGGTGCGCCGTAAAAGGCCGGTCTCGCGGGAGTTGGCCATCGAACGTGAAGACCGGGTCGATGGTCTCCAGCGTGCTCAAATCGAGGCTCGCGGGTGGACTGTCCTCCTTGAGCGCGAGGAGTATGTTCCGGTGCTGAACGACATGCGTGTTCGCGGTACTTCGGCTCAAGCCCACGACACTCGGATCGTCGAGCGAAGGATTGCGATACATCGGCATGAGAATCCGGCGAGCCCGATCCTGCGCGAGGTATCGCTCCGTTCTCACATAGCGGGAGCGGTAGTCGACGCGACCGTTCTTGATGCGGAACATGCGCACATGCCCCTCGCCATCGAACGAGATGTTGCCGGGGGCGAGCGGATATTGGGGATCGGGGCCCACGGCGTAGAACCCGCCGCTCAGTCCCTCGGGGATCCTGCCCTGCACGGGACAGTCGCGAACGTCCACTTCCGCGCGCAGCGGCGCGTAAGTTGCGCCATAGACCGGCTCTTGAGGCATATGGGACTCCTTATCGCGCAGAGTACGGCTCTTGGCGGATGGTGGAGGCCGACGAATGATCGTGGAGGCAGGGTCGGAATCGAAACTCCCGCCCCAACACTTGATCGGCAAGGATGCAGAGCACCGCTCTCCACGCCCTACCCCACTTGCGTACGCCGCCGACCTGGGCTGTGGCGGCTCTTGGCACGAGCTCCCTTGCCGGCAGGCCATCTTGCAAGTTCAGCCTTCTGTTTCGCAGTAAGTTTGCCGCATACCAAGTTATACGACTGCAAAACCAAGCGCTTGATCTCCTGCTTCGGTACATCGGCATCGAGTGTAACGCTGATCTAGTATCGCCGATCGAGATGCGAACGATGGCCCACGCCAGCGTATTGTTGCCGGAGCATCTGCGCCCGGCTTCTGCTCGATCCACGCCTTTACGGCGGCCGTGTTCTTGCTGACACCCAGGTCAGTCGTTACGGATAGACTTGGGGGCGGTGGGCTGTGACGAGCACTCATCATTCGATAACTCACTGCTCGGATTCGAGGGTAGTCGCGTCCTTCAGGCGGGCTCTCCGTACACCCAAAGATGCCCGTCTGGGTCCGTGAAGCCGAAGTTGTAGAAGATGCCTTCGATTGCCACTGTTGTGAACCTCGTTGATGGTAAGAGCGAGGCTGATGCGAAGTCCAATGCCACTTTGCGGACGCTATGTTGAGGTCCTCATCGGCTGCACGATCTAGCCGTAGGATGAAGGCGAAGCGCCAAAGCACTGTTTGAACGCCGTGCTGAACGCCGCCGCACTCTC
>JASHTA010000173.1 GCA_030040795.1 Gammaproteobacteria bacterium
TAGGCACCGGCCCCGACGAAGGTGTGCAGATCGAAGTCGATGCCGGAGTCTCGAATGTTCTTGCCCAGCAAGCAAGCCTCGTACGCCTCGGAAAGTGCCGCCTCGAATCGCGGCACGGGCTCGCCGAGAAACTCGCCGCGAATGTAGTTGTAGCCGATCGTAGCACCCACCGCGTACCCGCCAATGGCCATGCCCTCGATTACGGAGTGGGGATTGAAGCGGAGAATGTCCCGATCGTGGCAGGTACCAGGCTCGCTCTCGTCGGAGTTGCAAACAACGTACTTCTGCACGGGTGCGTTGCAGGGCATCGAGCTCCACTTCAAGCCGGTCGGGAACGCCGCACCGCCTCGACCACGCAGGCCAGAGGCCTTGACGGTAGCGATGACCTGGTCCCGCGGCGGCCTTTCGCGCAGGATGCGCTCCCAAGCCTCGTAACCGCCGATCGCACGGTAGGTTTCCAAGGTCCATGGACGTTCGAGCTTCAGCGGCTCGAAGACGGTCAGATTCGTACGGCCGTGATATTTCTCGAGTACGTCGATCATCGCGCGATCGAAGATGGCGTGGCCGACTCTACGTCCGCGGCCAGCTCTATGAGAGCGGCGAGCGTGGCCCGCGTATGCTCGACGTGCCTCACGCCAACCTTCTCCACGAGCTGACGCTCGATGCGGTCTACCACATCGCGGCAAAGCGAGCTGACTCTCGCGCCGCGCGCAGTCAGCTTCAACTTCGTGCGGCGTCGATCGACGATATCGGCCGATCTCTCTACGTAACCGCGCATCACCAAAGTGTCGAGAAGCTGACTCACAGCCTGCTTGGATAGGCCCATTTTCCGTCCGAGGTCTCCAGCGCCGACAGCCGAGCCGCTGATCACCGACATCACAAAAACGCCGTCGCGTGGCATGTCCTCGAAGCCCCAAGGGGCCAGATGCTGGCGGATGGCCAAAATATGCGTCGTGCGCGCCTCTCTCAGCAGCGCGGCGAGGCTGCGACGAGGCTCGTTTTTTTCGGGCGCGCTCTTTTTCGGCCGACGCATGGTTACAAGCTACCCCGATCCGTGAGTGTAGTCAATAATATTGACTATCCTTATTGTGGACGGCTGCGGCTTACGCGCACGCTTGCGGACGTCGTCCATGGAGAAACCGTATGGAAGCGCTTTGCGAATCAATCAACCGGCTGCGCAGCTGCCGGTTGAGACACTTCACGGCGATCAAACAGCAGCTCCAGCGCAGACGGAGCCACCGCGCCGCACTCACGATTGACGTCCGAGGAGTGAGCGCTCAGAGTGCGGTGGCAGCCGTCTTGAGGCCGAAGCGCACGTCAGTGCGATCGGAGATGGAACTGGAGACTCACGAGGAGGTTGCCATGCGTGCAGCGAAATTGACCATAGCCGCGCTGATCGCCATCCCCATCGGGGTGCTAGCCCAAAGCCAGACTCTGCAATCCCAGTCGACGCAGGGACAGTCGAGGCTCGAGGAAGGCCAGACGAGCCGAAGCTGTATCAGCAATATCACTTTCAGCCAGGAGTTCCTCGCCCACTACCCCAAAGCGGGCGGCGCCTGTCGCGAAGTGAAGGTGGAGAACGGCCAAAAATGGGCGCGCTTCGACGCCGACGTAGTCCGGGTGAGAGGGAACCGAATCACGGCGAATTTCGTGGATCGGTACGATAGAAACCTCTCGACGATCACGTTCGACGCCGCGCGCGATGCCCGGGTCACGGTGAACGGCCGGGAGATGAGATTCTCATCGCTCAAGCCTGGCGACAAGCTGTCCTTCTGGGTACCGGAGGACCGCGCGGGGTTCTACGCGCAGCCGGGAGCCTCGCAGACGACCAAGCTCGCGGTAGTCAGCACCGCACCGGCGCGGCGCTGACTCTGGCGGCATCCGCGCTTCGTTCGCGGACCGCGCGGTGCAGAGACGGGCCATTTCCGCCTGCTACGGGCGGAGGCGTCCGTATACCACCCAATTCCCGCGGGGCCCGATGTGCGGGCCTCGCGGAGAATTCGAGCGCGGCGGGAGGGAGAGGGAGGGACAGGGACAGGAGGGATGGGTCTCGCCCCCCATTTACAATATCGCGCGCGGGGCCTATCTTCAGGCGATAAAGGAGGCCACTCCAGGGTGGCCGAACACAATAGAAAGCCAGCGGGAGGACTCCATGAAGTACGCCGTGTGGTTCGTGCGCCTTGTGTTCGGGGCTTGGATGGTTCCCGCCGGCCTGAACCATTTCTACCCCCTGTTCCCGCAGCCGATGGGCAGTCAGCCCCTCAGCCACGAGTTGATCGTGGCCCTGCTGAACAGTCACCTCTTCGATATCGTCAAGGCTGTCGAGCTGATCGCCGGGATCAGCGTGCTGACGGGGCTCTACACCCCCCTTGTGCTCGCGATATGCATGCCGGTGTCATTCTGCATCTTCTACTGGGACACACCCCTCGAGGGATGGGGCTCGCGCGCCTCGCTCTTCGGTGAGGCGGCGCTGATCTGCAACTGCCTGCTGTGTCTGGCCTATATCAAGAGCTACCGTACGATGTTCGCTCTGCGCGCCAAGCCGCGGACCGCCGGTGCGCACGATGCACCGACTGCCGCCGAGCCCGCGGGAGCGGCACGATGAAGTCCCTCGTCCTGGCCGGCCGCCTGGTTTTCGGCGCGTGGATGCTGGTCAACGGCATCAATTATTTCTTCGTGTCGTTGTATCCGCAACCGACCGGGCACGAGCCGCTTGCCATCCTGCTGATGACGGCCCTCGTTCACAGCAAGCTGTTCGATGTCGCCATGCTGATTCAGCTGGTCACGGGAGCGCTGATTCTCGTCGGCGTCCTCGTCCCTTTGGCCCTGTGTGTCGTCATGCCGATCTCCGTCTGTGCGCTCTATTGGTCCGTGATCCTGGAGCACCGGCCCCTCGGCGCAGTCTTGGCGCTCGCTGCCTTCGCTCTCAACGGCCTCTTGATGTTGGCCTACATCGATTACTACAAGGGGATGCTGCAGCGGCATGCCCTGACGCTCGGCGACGCCTGAGGGGGATGTCATGAGCTATGAATCCCTGTTCGCGAATCCCAACGGCCGCACCTCGCGGAGCGCTTTTGTCGGCGCGCTTATCCCCCTGCTCGCCGTGGCAGCGCTCTACTTCTTCCTCGTCAGGAACCGCAATGGCGAGTGGGTCCTGGTGACGCTGCTATACCCGGCCGCGGTGCTGCACGCCCGACGACTGCACGACATGGGGCAGACGGGGTGGCTGCTGCTCATCCCGGGTGCCATAGACATCACGGCCATTTGGCTGCACATGGGGAGTCTTAGACCCGCGGTGCAGCCGACCGTCACGTTGGCCGCGCTGATCGTCTCCGCCGGGTTCGTCCTCTGGGGCCTGGTCGGCAAAGGGCAATCGACAGCCAATCGATTCGGCGAGCGGGCGGCCGCTTAGGCATCTCTGCGAACACTCCTGCGCTACTGGAGTGCGACGGCGCGCCCCGTCGTCCCATCGCGACTGAACTCGAACCGAATCTGCATCAGTCGCCGGGGCGGGGCTTCCACTCGTGAGAACGTCCAGTTCTTGGCCGCCTCGATCGCCAGTCGCCGAAAATATCGGCTGGGACCCGCTCGATCCACGAGGGCGGCAAAGACCGAACCGTCCTGGCTCACGATCACGCGCACCCATACTTTGATGTGTCCATGAATGGTCCGGCGAGCGCTCCATGGAACGTCGGGGATCACCTGATGGAGCGGGGCTGAAGAGTTGGCGATGGCATTCGCGCCCGACTCTCTGGAAGACGCTGCAGGGACAGGGACCCACATGAGCGCCGTCGAGCGTGCGGCCGCGGCCGGAGTCTTTGGCAGGGATTCCCCGGAGGGCCGAGTTGCAGGCTCCTGGGCAACCGAGCTGCGATGGACTCTCAGCACGTGTACGCCAGCCCAACCCAGCGCGAGTATCACGACGGTGAGCATCACGCCGAGCAATCCGCGGCGCTTCGATGATCGTGACGCTTCGGGCGCCGGCCGCTCGGGCGCCGGCCGCACCGCTTCGGGAGCGGTCCGTGGCGGCTCGGTCCGGACCGAGACAGAGTCGTGTGCTTTCGGCTCGGGGGGTAAGAGCGCCGGGGGCTGAATCGTCGGCGCCGCCGCAGACACCATTGAACGCCCCTGAGCCCATGCCGCCAGCTCCCTCACACTGGGACGATCCTGCGGTCTGGGGCTCAAGCAGCGGGCCACGACATCGCGGAATGTAGACGAGAAGTCCGCCGGCAGCGCGATGGCGTCACTGCGCTCACCGAGGCTCGAGGGCGGACGGCGAGTGAGCGCCTCGAACAAGCTGACACCGAGCGCCCAGACGTCACCGGCAGGGGAACTGTGTCCGTGTACGGCTTCCGGAGGATCGTACACGGTGGATGTACTGCCGCTCAGCGAATCTTCGCTGACCCGACGAATAGTGTCGCTTGCGAGCTTCAGCTGATCGCCGACCACCAGGATATTCGCCGGCTTGAGCTGGCCCTGCACCAGATCCCGTCCGTGCAGAAACGCGAGCGCTTCAAGGATCGGGGGCAGCATCTCTCGCGCTTCCTCGTCCGTGAGCGCGCGGTGGAGCAACAGCTGCGCAAGCGTCTGGTCCGCAGACTCCATGACGACGTACAGATAGGGCAACCCGTCGAGCTGGCACCCGCCCCACTCGAAGAGACGAAGCAGGTGAGACTCAGCGAATCCCCCAGCCCTTTTCCATCGCGGCAGTAGCGTTTCCGCGATGATTCGATTGGCAGGAACGAGCTTGATCGCGACTTCCGAAGGGTGCCGCGCCGCAGACGTTGTGAGAAATACGCCGCTGTGATCCGAGCATCCGAGATAGCGTCCCAAGGGGAAAACGCCATTGATGAGGTGTCCCTGCCACCTCGTCCAGGCCTCGCTCGTCAATTCACGCGCTTCCACACTCATAGGCCCCCCGGCGCGGCTGAGTCGCGGAAACTGTCACCTACTCGCGACAGCGTACGCTGCGCGACGCTCGAGCACTCGCCAGCCAGCGGTCGAGACGATACTCCGTCCTGCACTCGCCATAACGAGCGCCACTCCTCGGAATTGGCATGAGTCGTGTCGTCGCAAGCGGACAGGTTTTCTTCTCGACCGGCCGTTCGTACCCTTTGGACAATGAGCCTGCGACTGGTGATTCCGAGCCGAGAGGAAGCGAACAGCGAGCTCTCGGTCGTGCGCCCCTGGTGGCAGTTCTCGGTGCGCTTCAACGTCGCGATCTCGCAGGGCATTCCTGTCGCTCGAATGCATGAGCGTGAGTCCGAGGGTGTGATGATGCGGTGGGGTCTCGCGCAGAAATCGGCGCGGGGTGACGTCAACTTCACGAGCCTCGGCGTTATTCACAGGGATCGGCTGCACTCCGATCAGACTCTGCGGACGCCATGGCTCCACGGCCAGCGCGGGATCGTGCCGCTTGCCGGCTTTTATCTCTGGGACCGCGCCGAGGCGGGACATCATCAGCCCTACTACATCCGTCTGGTGAACCGGCCCGTATTTGGGGTTGCAGCGCTTTGGGATCGGGCCGAGACGAGCGAAGGCGATGTGATCGAAAGCTGTGCGCTCATCGCGGTCGAGGCCAATCCGCTGATGGCCGAGATAGACAGTGCCGCTGCACACATGCCTGGAATTCTTCACCGCAGCGATTATGGGACTTGGCTCTCTTGCAGCGCTCCGCAAGCGCAGAAGCTACTGACGCCGTATCCACAGGCGCGGATGGTCTGCCACCGGGTTGGACCTTATGTGAACCATCTCGAGTTCGACGAGCCGGCTTTGATCAAGCCGGCAAATCACTAAAGAGCCGAACCGACCGCCAGGCCTGCACCACCCAGGCCGACTACTGTTGACTTACGGATCTTCGCGGCCTATCGTCCGTTGCACCTCGCAGCGCCTCACGCGGTCAGCGCGAAAACATGACACTCGTGAGAAGGCCATCCTCATTGACGATCACGAGCTCTGCGCCGGCGGTACTGCTCGCGCTCGTTGCGCAACTTCCCGGGTCTGCGCTCGCATCTCAGTCCGGCAATCTGAGCGACTACTATCTGCTCGAGGCCAACGCGCCGATTTGCGTGGATCAGAACCTGCCTCCTCAGAAGAGAATCGCAAGCTGCACATTGATCATCGACAGCGCGTTGCACGGATCGGTCCTCGCAAGGATGCACATCGCAACGGTTTACCTGGGTCGCGCCACGGCCTTTCAACAAGCCGGAGACGATCAGGCGGCTCTGCGGGATTTCGACACAGCCGCGAAGAGCGATCCGCGAAGCACTCTGCCCTGGATCGGTCTCGGCAACTTCTACATGGCAAAATCCGACTATCCGCACGCGCTGGAAAGCTATGACCGTGCGGCAAAGATCGATCGCAACGATCCGGTCGTCTACGATGACCGAGGAACCGTACTGGAGGCCATGGGGCGGCACGCCGAAGCGATTGCGGACTTCACCCGCGCCATCGCCCACGATCCGCAGGACACCTCCGCACATTCCAATCGGGCGACGGCCTATCTCGCATCCAACCGGCCGGACCTGGCGATCCCAGACCTCACCGAGGTCATTGGCGATGAGCCGGCGAACGGCGAGGCGTTCTATGATCGTGGAACGGCTTACGAGCGCACCGGCAAGCTCGACCAGGCGTTGGACGATTATCGCAATGCAGTACGTTTCGACCCGTCGTTCGCGCCGGCCGCCGCAGCGCTTGGAAGGCTCTTGGCAACCAAGGACCCGAAGGCGGCGCTCGCGGATCTCGACGCAGCCATCCAGCTCGATCCCAAGTCTCCGGCGCTCCGGGCCCGGGCAATGCTGTACCTGACGCTCGATCGGCCCAAGCTGGCGCTTCCGGACTTCAATCAGGTCATTGCGAACAACGGTAACGACAACATCGCTTACGCGGACCGCGGCGTGGTGAAAGCAACGCTCGGGGATTTCAAAGGCGCCGTCGACGACTATTCCCGCAGCATAGGGCTCAGTCCCTCGGCGGCGGTATACGTCAATCGAGGCGATGCGTATGTACGGCTGAAGCAGTCCCAGAAGGCGATTGCGGATTTCACCGCGGCGCTGGAGATCGATCCGAAAAACGTCCTGGCGCTTCTCGGACGGGCTGGCGCCCACTATGCCGACAAATGGCTCACCGCGAGTCTGGATGACTACAACCGCGCCATCACTCTGGATCCGACCAACGCCACCGCGTACTTCAAGCGCGGGAATGTCCATCTCGACCTGCGGGAATTTGCGGCGGCTTTCGACGACTACTCGGCGAGTCTCAAGCTCGACCCGAACCAGCCGCTGGCACTTTTCAACCGCTCCCTCGCCGCCACGCATCTCGGACGCTTTGACGAGGCCGCGAGGGATCAGCGCCGGGCGGTGAAACTAGATCCCTCACTCGACACCGGCGATTGATTCCGCCGCCCGCGCCGGATCCTACGGCAGCCCGTAAATGAGAATGCGGCTCTTGCTGGCCGATCCGGGCCACGCGAACGACTTCATGCCGGAGGCGACCCCGAGGAGCTCGTGCCCACCCGCGCGGTAGACGACGAGTCCGCCGCCGATCGACTGCACGGTGCTGGTCTGCCAGAGGACGAGGCCGTTTCTCTGATCGAGCGCGAAAATGTCCCCGCCGAGATCGGCGGCAAAGACGAGGCTTCCTCCCGTGGGCGTGACACCCGCGACGATCGGATGAGGCGCCTTGAACTTCCAGCGCACGTGCCCGTTCTCCGCGTCGTACGCGGTGAGCCAGCCCCGAGCCCTGCTCGATGGATCGATCATCTGCGCCATCGAGCCCGTGCTTCCGAACCAGACTTGCCCGGGAGACGGCACTGCGAGCTCGTGCACGAGCTGCACACGAGCGCAGAGGTCGACCGCGCCGACGAAAAGCGAGTCCGTCCGCGGGCTGAAGGCGGCACCGTTCCATTCGGTGCCCCCGCCCATGCCGGGACAGAAGTGAACCGAGTGCTCGCGCGAGAGCGGCACGTCCGCATTCTCGCGCGTGGTCGTCGGCGTCTGTGAAAGGAGCGGGATGATCGGTGCCCGACCGCCCGATGCGGCGGCGGACCGGCCGATCTTCGAACGGTCGAGGATGGACAGGAGTCCGTCCTTATTTGCCGAGGCGATGATCCTGTGCCCGGCGCGCGTAGTCGCGAGCATCGGTGCGCTGTCGACATCCCAGTCATGCCTGTCATGCTTGACGAGCTGGTTGTAGCCGAGGAGCCGCCCGGTTGCGGCATCTATCGCAATCACCGAATCCGCGTAGAGGTCCTCTCCGGTGCGGTCGAGCGTGTCGAAGTCGGGAGCCGGATTCCCGGCCGGAACGTAAAGAATACCTCTCGACGCATCGAGCGTAAAAGAGGTCCAGAATGCACCGCCCGAGATCGGGAGTCGCGTGTTGGTCCAGGTGATGCGCGCGTATCCGCGCCGCGGCACCACATCGAAGCGCCAAATGACATGCCCGTCGCGGGCGTCCAGTGCGAAGACGTGCCCGGTGACGCCGACTTGATCTCCTCCGGCATTGCCCACGTACACCCGGCCATTCGCAGCGATCGGCGCCATGGGAATGGAAATGCCGGGGCCCGGTACGTCGAGCGCGTGGTCCCAGAGCACTTGACCGCTCGAGGCGTCAAGGGCGATCACATGCGAATCGGCAGTTCCCCGGAACAAGCGTCCATCGAGGTAGGCAAAGCCGCGATTGACCGCAAGGCCGGGCGGGCCGGAACTCTTTCGGTGCCGACTCCACTTCTCCTTGCAGCTCGATGCATCGATGGCGTACGACCCCTTGAATGTCGTGAAGTACATGGTGCCGTCAACGACGAGCGGTCCCGTCTGGAAAGAGACCACCTCCGGAAGCGTGTAGGTGCAGCGCAACGTGAGCTGCCCGACATTCGTGGTGTTGATCTCCGCCAGCGGCGAATACCGATCGCCCGCGAGCGTTCGGTTGTACGCGGGCCAGTCAGCCGGCTGCGTCGCAGGCGGCGCGGCGCTCGCAACCTCGGCGAATGCGGCAAGGGCCGCGAGAGTCACAAAGAGCGGATGGCGCTTCGACATGCTCGGTCTCCCTGAACTGAGCTCGACTGGTGCTTGCAAACCGGTGGTCGGCATCGAGAAATTGTAGAACGAATCGATCTGGCCGGACACGCTCGGGCACATCGCGATCGAGTGAGTCTAAGTGCCCGTCGCGCTGCGCGACATAGTCGCCGTCCATTTCCCATGGAGGCCTCATTCGTGAGAGCATTGCGGGCTCTGGCCTAGGTTACGTCGCCCGCCAAAACCAAGCGTGTACGGCTCTCGAGGGCGACAGCGCGCACGGCCGGCCAACGACCAACAGGGGGAAACAACCGTGAAACGCATGACTCTCGCAAGCCTCTGCCTCGCGCTCGGCGCGCTACTCACTCCCGCACTGAGCCACGCGGCGGTGTCCTGTACTCGAGCAGGACTGCACCAGGCCGTCGATCTCTACCTCGCCGCCCAGACCAAGGGCGATCTCTCCGGACTGCCGCTCGCTCAAGGTATCGGATATTGGGAGAACGCCGCTCCAGCGGACATTCACAGCGGCTTCATCACCAAGCCGATGAACATCGTCCACCATTACAGCATTTTCGATACCGCGACGTGCCAGACGTTTACCGAGTCGATCGTGACCGACAAGGCGGCGCCCTACGTCTTTGGTACGCGCCTTCGCGTCAACCATGACAAGATCGCCGAGGTCGAGATCCTCTGGACCACGACAGGCTACTGGCTCTTCAACGCAGACTCCTATTTGAAACATTCGTCCGAGGAGAATTGGGGCCCGATTCCCGCGGCGAAGAGGAATTCGCGGGCCACGCTCGTCGCTGCGGCCAATGCCTACCTGGATGCGTTCTTGGAGAAGAGGACCGACCTCGTGCCGTGGGGCTACCCTTGTGAGCGGCTCGAAGGCGGAGCCTACACCGGCAGGGGCTCACCCAAGGACTCCTGCTCAGTCGGCGTTCCGGCCGGGGTCAATATCGTCAATCGACATTTCGTCGTAGACGAGGAGCTCGGCACCGTCCAGGTGTTCTGCACGTTTGGCGCAGGAAGCCCCCGCGGTGGCAGTGGCGCACCCGACAGCCACATGTTCCGCTTGCAGAACGGCAAGCTGCGCTATGTGCATACCATGACCCATTTGCTGCAGGCCGCTTTCCGAGGCAATGGCGGCAACAGGAGCAACCGGGCCGGTAACAATAGTGGCGGCGGCAACGGTGGTGGCGGCGGTGGCGCCGGCAGCGGAAACCGTTGAAGCCGAACGCGTAGACGCGCAGCGGTCGAAGGGCCGTTGAGGAATCACGTCCGCTTGATCCATGCGCGCTCATCGCCGACCCACGGTACGTCCTTGCCTCGCCAGATCTCGACGCTGAGCGACTTCAGCCGCCATTCGCGATCTGCATCCCTCGCCGCCAGGGCGTTCCACAGTCCGAGACCGTAAACAAAATTCTGGTCGGTGAAGACGTCGTGCTGCAGGATCGACCAGAATGCGCGGATCCGAATACCGCCCTCCTCCGGCGCCATCAGCACCTGGCTCATCCGGTGTTGCCGGCCGAGGTAGCTCCGCGAGTGCTCATACCAGAGGAACTCGGTCAGCTTGCGGATGGCATCCCGCCCTTTGCACGTCCCTGGTGGGTCATGATGGATCCAGCCATCCTCGAAGAAGCAGTCGACGTAGCCTTCGACGTCGCCTGTATCGAGCGCCCAGGCATAGCGGGCGATCAGATCGTGAAGGTCCATGCGATCTTCGAGCGAGACTTTCGGCCTCATGGCTTCCGCTCCTTCATGGTTCGCCACATCATCTCGTAGACGGCCGCGGGAACCAGCATGACAACAGCCGCCAAAGCCAACGAGGCGGCTATAGGGCTCGCACCGGCAGCGATCAGGTCCGTCCCCGGGCGCTCGGTCCATTCAACGATCTGCGCCCATTGAGCCGCCGGCACAGGAGCCGGACCGGTGAGTCCTGCGCTGAAGGCCGCAGCAGCACCCAGCGCCGCGCTGGCCAGTCCGGCGAGCACGTATTTCCACGGAAAGCCGATCCCTGGAGGTGTCTCGGCTTCTCGGCCGATCTCGCTCATGACGGCGTCCGCAAAGCCCGCCGATGGCGTGATGATCTCCTCCTCGCTCAACAGTCGATCAAGCTCGTCGGGGTGCATTCGAGTCTCCAGGCTGCAACGAGCCCGCCGAGCCTGTCAGCCTCTCTCGGAGCAGGTCGCGCGCACGCGAGAGGCGCGCCTTGACGGTTCCCTCGGGGAGCTGCAGGCTGCGCGCCGTTTGCAATACGTCCCTGTCGTGGAAATAAAAGAGAATGAGCACATCACGGTACTTGGACGGCAGTGCCCGTACGAGCCGGCGAACCCTTTCGACGCTCTGCTCGCCCGCAGCCAGATCCTCCATCGAAACCGGATCCACCAGATCGATGCCCTCTCGCCGCAGCGCCTCGTCCGGTGGTGATCGTCGGATCTCCGAACGAAAGAGATTGGTCGCAAGTGCGAATAGCCAGGTCGAAAAGGCCGCCTCGCGACGCCACTTTGGCAATGCGCGAAAGGCGCGCAGGAAGGCCTCTTGTGCCATATCTTCGGCGCGCGAGCGGTCCCGGCAAAAGCGGTACGCAAGGTTGACGATCGGTGCTTGCCACCGCCCGACGATAAAAGCGAACGCCGACGTATCCCCGGCGAGCACTCGATCCACGGCGCCCTCGTCTTCCAAAGAGCTCTCGTACGGCTGCTACGAGGCGTAAGACCGTCCCGCGCGTCAGCCGGTTGCATTTTCCGAATCCCACCCCGTCGGGTCGCAAAAAACGCAACCACCGCAACGCGGGCGCAGTCATACCCGCAAGTCGGCGGTACTGTAAAGGAGCTCCGGGGTGAATCCAATGTTTCCTGCCATCATATTGTCCGAAGTCACCTCCCTCGGGGTGATCTTCCTGTTCGTGGTTGCGCTCGTCTGGCTGAATACCCGCCGTAAAGAGCGGCAAACGTTCTACCTCAACGAGATGGTCAAGACGATCGCCGCCTCGTCAGGTGAATCGGCGGCGGAGTTCCTGCGCGAATACGAGCGCATCAAGAGCCGTCGCAGCCGAGAGGCGATGATGATTGGCGGACTCGTCGGCTCACTCGTCGCCGTGGGGCTGATGATCTTCCTCTACGGATTGGTGCCGCTGCCTGTCTACCGCGTCGGCCTCATTCCGCTGCTGCCTTGCCTGGGACTCATGGCGTATGCGCGCTTTTTCGCGTCGCGCGATTGATTGTCAAGCCATGGAGCTCGAACCGAGGAGCCTCCGCATGAATAGGAGCATCACGCGTCGACACGCGATGGGTCTCCTGGCCGCAGCGTCAGGCCTGCTTTGTGCTCGCAGTCGCGCCAGTACGCCTCGGATCGACGAGACGGGCTTCGTCCGAATCGGTGGGATCGAGCAGTGGGTCGGGATTCAGGGCAGCAACGTCGAGAATCCTGTCATCCTCTACCTCCATGGCGGGCCGGCCGAAGCCCAGTCGCCCCTCCTGCGAGAGTTCGTCCCCTGGGAGACGGACTTCACGGTCGTGAACTGGGATCAGCGCGGAAGCGGACAGACGTATGGCAAGAACGGGCCCTCGACGCCCGGCATGGCTACGGCAAGTGCGGCACTCGGTCGCCTGTCCGAGGATGCGCGGGATGTCGCCGAGTACGCGCGCAAGCGACTCTCGAAGGAAAAAATCATTCTGGTCGGCCAGAGCTGGGGGGCCGTCCTGGGGCTGCACGTCGTCAAGCGATGGCCGCAGTTGTTCCACGCATTTGTCGGCACGGGTCAGCCGGTCAGTTGGGCCATCATTTTGCGTGCCCATGAGCGCTGGGCGCGTTTGCAGGCCATTGCGGCCGGCGATCGGCAAACATTGGACGCACTCCGCGACACGTCATCGCTCCCCGTGAGCGATATGAGACGGTTCATGGCGTCGAGAAAGTACATCATGTCGCCGAGCGATCTTGAATACCTCAAACTCCAATCCCAGATGCTCGGCAAGCTCTCGAAAGCCGACCAGACGAGCTGGGCTGCCGGCGGAGCGTTCACGCTATCGAAGCTCTCGCCGCTCATTTTCTCCTTCGACATTCGCAAGCTCGGATTCGATATTCCGGTTCCGTTCTTCGTGGTCCAGGGTCGCGACGACCACGTCGTGTCCTTCGACGCCGCCCGTGCCTATGTGGCGGAGGTTCGGGCTCCACGGAAGGCCTTCATTCCCATAGCAGGAGGCCACTATGCATGCTTCACCGATCCAACGGCGTTCGTCGAAGCGCTCCGCCGGTACGTGAGGCCGCTCGCCGTGGAATAACAACCCGATACTTATATATTCTTTTATCTATTCTTTTTTGATGTATCCGAATAATATTTAAGGTATTTATAAATAATATTATCTATGCAATAATCTATTCATGCCCACTTACATACCGTCGATAATCAATCGGTTAGGCGACGGTCCTGTGGCCGCGGCCGACTTGATCCGCGCGCTCCGCATATCGCAGCCGGTCTTGTCTCGCGCGATGCAGGCGCTGCGGCGCGAAGGACGCGTGATCACGATCGGTGCAGCGAGGAGTACGAGATACGGGCTGCTCCGGACCCTAGCCGGAGCCGGGTCAACTTGGCCGGTCTTCCAGGTTGATGCGCGGGGGGAAATTCACGAGCTCGGCCGCTTGCATGCCCTTGCGCGTTCTCACTTCTTCTCGGACTGCACCCGGCCTCGCCTTTACGGAATAACTGACGGCATCGCCTACTTCTTGCAGGATCAGCGACCGGGTGGATTCCTCGGGCGAGCGATACCCGGCGCGTATCCAGAGCTTGCGCTGCCGTCGAGGGTTACGGACTGGACCGACGATCACTACATCGCTTACCTCACTCGCCGAGGCTCGGACACCGTCGGCGACCTGATCGTAGGGGCCGAAGCGCTCGACCGTTATCTCAGCTCATTGCGCGCGCGACAACCCGTTGTCGCCGCAAGGCGGAGGACCGAATACCCTGCCCTTGCGAATGCCGCGATGGCCGGTGGCCCGCCAGGCTCATCCGCCCAGGGCGAGCATCCGAAGTTTACGGCTCTGTTGGACGACGGCAGGCGCCTCACGCATGTCATGGTGAAGTTTTCACCTCCTCGCACGACACACGTCGGCCAGCGCTGGTCGGACCTGCTCGTCGCCGAGCACGTTGCCCACGAGCACCTCGCTCGAAATGACATTTCCGCATGCCGCTCCACCCTATTTGATTTCGACGACCGAGCATTCCTCGAAATAGAGCGCTTTGATCGAATCGGCGCGGAAGGCCACCGAGGCGCGGTCTCTCTTCTCGCCCTTGATACCTCGCGCTACGGGCAATTGGATAGATGGTCGAGCTCGGCGGCACGCCTCGGAAATGACAAGCTTCTCTCCGACGAAGATGTCGATCGCGTTCGGCTACTCGAGGCATTCTCTACGTTGACCGCGAACACCGACCGGCACTTCGGCAACCTGACGCTGTTCGACCGATACGAGGGTCGCTTCGAGCTCGCCCCCGCTTACGACGTGCTGCCGATGCTGTTTGCGCCGCAGAACGATCAAATCATGGAGCAGGAGTTTCAAGCTCCCGATCCGACGGCGGACACACTCTCAATATGGCCTCGCGCACATCGGCTCGCAGAGGAGTACTGGACGCTCCTGTCGCGTGACCGCAGAATCTCCGACGAGTTCCGCACGATAAGTGATCGTTGTCTGGCCGCGCTTCACGCGACACCGCAACGTGCCGCAGTCGCCGCGGCACGCAAAGCGAAGCGTTTCCGCAAATGAACGTGGCATCTGCCAAAGTGAACGGGCCGCGCGGCGCCACAAGGACCCATCCTGCTTGACGGGAAGGTCGCGAAGGCGCGAGGCTTCCAATGCATCGAGCATTCGGACGGAGCTCGGAAGCACGGCATGAGCCGGGCGAGGATCCCAGACTCCCGCAGGGGGCTTTATGACCAGCAGACGTGAATTCCTGCATGCGGCGGCCGTCTCGGCGTTGCCGCTCGCCGCGGGCGCAACGGAGATCACTGCAGCGGCGCGGGCGGCGGTGCCACTGAAAGCACAAGCATCGGAGCCCATCGACCTGCATTCCGTCCTCATCGACGAGCGCTACGCGGAGGCTCGTGCCGTCGGCGCGCGCTTGGCCGGCCGCGGCGCGATGCGCGGCGTGACGGTGCACACGATGGCCGGCGACGTGACGGAGATCTGGCTGCGCCACCTCGGGCCTGCCTGGAGCCGCGAGCCGGTCGCAGTGGCCGGGCTTACCGCGCGACCCGCTCTGTTCTGCTTGGAGCAGCTTGCGTGGAGCTGCGGCCTGCGGGTCGTCTTTCACGCCGAGCACATCGTGCATTCCGAGGGTCGAACCGAACACTCGCTGCTGCGCGGTGGGAATATCACCCCTCTCTCCGCGCGCGACCTGCAGCGCGCGGGCCCGCTTTGGCCGACTCTCATTGCGGACGCCATGGCGAGCCGTCGCCGACAAGCTCGCACGCGGCCGGGGCCGAGCGCTGCCGCTCTCGCGCCCGCCCTGCCACCTGGCGCGCAGCTTCTGACCTCCTGGATCATCGCCACCGCCTGATTGCCCGCCGTTCCTCCGGAGGCTCGCCATGACCCTACCCCCGAATGTCAGTGCAACTGCTTTCAACGCCGCCCTCGCCGCCTGGCGAGAGGCCGTGGGTGCGGACTGGGTCTTCACGTCCGAGGAGGACGTTGCCCTCTACCGCGACGCCTACTCCCCCTACTGGGGCGAGCCCGAGGAGCGTGTCGCCTCCGCGGCAG
>JASHTA010000174.1 GCA_030040795.1 Gammaproteobacteria bacterium
TGCGCCGCGTGAGCTGAGTGGACAGATCGACCTCGCGCGGCAGAACTTCCGAATAGGCCGGAACCAAGAGGACGTCGTCGAAAGTGAGGGCCTCTTGCAGGATGCGCATCGCTCGTCCGAGCTTACCGAGGCACCGCCCCGGAATTAAAATGAGTTATTTTACCCGGCTCGAGGGCGTTGGTAAACTAGCTGTCACGTCCACCCCCATGCTCCAGGTCAACCGAGCAGCCGCGCCGACCGACCGCGTCGTCTACACGGTCTCGCAGCTCAACCGCGAGGTGCGGGCGCTGCTCGAGCGGAGTCTTGCCGCCATCTGGATCGAGGGCGAGCTCACGAACCTCGCGCAGCCTGCCTCCGGCCATTGGTATTTCTCGCTCAAGGATCGGGATGCGCAGGTGCGCTGCGCGATGTTCCGGCAGCGCAATGTCAACGTCGGCTTCACGCCCCGCGCCGGCCAGCAGGTGCTCGCGCGCGCGCGCGTCAGCCTGTTCGAGCCGCGCGGGGATTACCAGCTCATCGTCGAGCACCTCGAGGAGGCCGGCATCGGCGCTCTCAAGCGGGAGCTCGAGCGGCTGAAGGCCAAGCTCGCCGCCGAGGGACTGTTCGCGGCAGCGAGAAAACGCAGTCTCCCGCCGTTTCCGGCTCGCGTCGGCGTCGTCACCTCTCCGACCGGAGCCGCCGTGCGCGACATCCTGAATATTCTCAGGCGGAGATTTCCTCCGGCCGCCGTGCTCATCTATCCAACGCTCGTGCAGGGGGCTGCGGCTGCGCCTGCCATCGCCGAGGCGCTCGCGCTCGCCTCGGCCCGTGCAGAATGCGACGTGTTGATCCTCGCCCGCGGCGGCGGCTCGCTCGAGGATCTCTGGGCATTCAACGACGAGCGCGTGGCGCGAGCCATTCACGCCTCGGCGATTCCGATCGTCGCCGGCATCGGACATGAGATCGACTTCACCCTCGCGGATCTCGTGGCGGACGCCCGAGCGCCGACACCTTCCGGGGCGGCCGAGCTCGTCGTGCCGGAGCGCCGCGTCATCCTTCAGTCGCTCGCCAAGACGGCTGCGCGACTGCGGGCCGCGGCCGCGCGCGAGCTGCGCGTACTCGAGGTGCGCCTCGCCGGCGTGACGGCACGGCTGAAACTCGCGCATCCCGGCGCACGCCTGCTGCAGCAAGCCCAGCGGCTCGACGATCTGGAGCAGCGGCTCGCGGGCGCGATGCGCGGCGGGCTGCACAGGGATTCCCATCGAGTGAGCGAGGCCTTCGGGCGTCTCCTTCGCCACTCGCCCGAGCATCGTGTGCGCGAGTATCGCGTGCGCCACGCCGCGCTCGAGGCGCGACTCGACCGGACGCTCGCCGAGCGGATAGCCGCGGCGGCGCATCGGCTCGGCCTCGCATCGCGAGCGCTCCACGCGGTCAGTCCGCTCGCGACGCTCACGCGTGGATTCGCGATCGTCACGCGCGCCGCGGATGGCGCGTTGCTCACCGACTCGGACTCGGTCGCGCTGGACGAGGAGATCGAGGCGCGCCTTGCGCGCGGACGACTACGCGCCCGGGTCACGCGAAAACCGCCGCCATAGGCGAAGCGAGGGGAGTCGGCGCAACGTGAGACCTGAGCTGCCCGAGCCGCAGTGGGTGACTTGGCGGGGGCTACGCCGGGCACCGGCCCTGCTCGCACTCGCTATTCCGCTTGCTGCAGCGGCGTCCCCGCGCCTGCAATTGCCGCGTCAAAGTCTCGTTCCGGGCGGCGTGCTGGAGCTACCTGTCGGGATCGCTCGAGACTCCGCGCCCGCCGTGACGTTCGAGGGCCGGCGTGTCATGGTGCTGCGAGTCGCGAGCCGCTGGGTCGCGATCGTCGGGCTGCCCCTCTCCGCAAAGCTCGGACCGGCCTGGGTCTCCGTTCGCGAGGAACGCGGCGCGCCCTCGCCGGTCGAGTTTCACATCCACGACAAGCGCTACCGGATCCAGCGCCTCAAGGTTCCTCCGCGCGAGGTGGATCTGTCGAAGACGGATCTTGCCCGCTACCTTCGCGAGCGTCCGCGCATCGAGCGAGCCGTCGCGACATTCTCCGGCGAGGCGCCTGCGACGCTGCGCCTGCTGCAGCCGGTCCCGGGTGTGCGCTCGAGCTCTTACGGCAGCCGGCGCGTCTTCAATGGCGAGGCACGCAATCCCCACTCCGGCATGGACATCGCCGCGCCGGTCGGCACACCCGTCAAGGCGGCCGCAGACGGGCGAGTGATCGATACGGGCAACTTCTTCTTCAACGGCAACACCATCTTCCTCGACCACGGCGCGGGCCTCGTCACGATGTACTGCCATTTGAGCTCGATCGAGGTTCGGCCCGGCGAGCGCGTCGTGGCGGGCGAGGTGATCGGCAAAGTCGGCCGCACCGGCCGTGTCACGGGGCCACACCTGCACTTCGGCGTGGCGCTCAACGCGACGTTCGTCGACCCGGCGCTCTTCCTCGCGCCGTAGCGCTCGGCCGCCGCGCCGAATAGGGGTTGGCATCCGTGCGAAATTCCATTCTCACGGGCGTCGCGTACAGGTCGAAAGCCTGCCGGAACACATTCGCGAGGTACCGGCGGTACGAATCGGGCACGGAAGCCGTCTGATTGCCGTGTACGACGATTCGAGGGGGATTCCTGCCGCCCTGATGGGCGAACTTGAGCTTGATGCGCCGGCCGCGCACGAGCGGAGGAGGCTGAGCGGCGATCGCCCGCTCGAGCGCCCGCGTGAGCGCGGGAGTCGGCATCTCGCGCATCGACGCGTCGAATGCCCGAACCGCGGCCTGCATCAGCTCGCCCACGCCGGTCCCGTGGCGCGCGGAGAGGAAGATGAGCGGGACGAACGGCGCAAAGTCGAGCCTCAGGGACAGCTGCCGGCGAATCTGCTCGCGCTGCTCAGGGTCGATGCCGTCCCATTTGTTGACTCCGACGAGCAGCGCGCGGCCGCGCTTCAGGGCGATGCCGAGCACGCTCGCGTCCTGCTCCGAGACCGAGTCGTGCGCGTCGAGCACCAGCACCACGACGTGCGCCTGATCGATCGCCTGCAGCGTCTTGGCGACGCTCACGCGCTCCACGGCGTCCGCGATCCTGGCTCGCCGGCGCACGCCCGCCGTATCGATGAGCACGAAGTCGCGCTCGTCGCGCCGGAACGGAACGAGGATACGATCGCGCGTCGTTCCCGGCTCCTCGCTCGCGATGACGCGCTCCTCGCCGAGCAGGCGATTGACGAGTGTCGATTTGCCGACGTTGGGGCGCCCGACGATGGCGATGCGAATGGCGTTCGGGCTGCTAGGGTCCCGGCCCTCCTCGACCTCGATGCCGGCGAGCGCGCCCTCGATCAGCTCGCGACACCCTTGTCCATGGCTCGCCGCGATCGGGAAGGGCTCACCGACGCCGAGCGTGTGGAATTCCGCGGAGGCGAGCTCGGGATCGAGACCCTCGGCCTTGTTCACGGCGAGCGTGATCGGCTTGCCGGAGCGCCGCAGCTCGCGCGCGATCAGCTGATCCTGAGGAGTGAGGCCGCTGCGCGCGTCCGTGATGAGGATGAGCCGGTCCGCCTCGGACACGGCGCGCTCGGTCTGAGCGCGCATCTGCGCCTCGATGCCCGTCGGATTCTCGACCAGCCCGCCGG
>JASHTA010000175.1 GCA_030040795.1 Gammaproteobacteria bacterium
CGGGAGGAACGCACGGCATTGCCCTCGCGAGAGCCTCCGGACGCGGGTACACGGATGATGGGCGCGCGGGCGAAGCAGGCGCGTTCAGTCTCGAGACCTTGAAGGTCGAGAAGCGGATCAAGACGGCGAACGACTCGGATGCGATCGCGTTCGACCCGGTGAGCCGCCACGTGTTCGTGGTCAATGGAGATCCCGGGACGCTCACGGTCATCGATCCCAGGACGGACTCTGCGATTGCCACCGTGGATATCGGAAGCCGGCTCGAATACCCCGTCGCAGGTGGAGACGGCAAGCTTTACGTGAACGGCGAGGCGCGGCGGGAAATCGTCCGGGTGGATACCCGGACGAACCGGGTGGACGCGCGGTGGCCCATTCCGAGTTGCGTGAGCCCGCACGGACTGGCCATGGACACGGCGAGCCGCCGGCTGTTCTCGAGCTGCGAGAACCACGCGCTCGTCGTCGTGAACGCAGACAGCGGAGCGGTCGTCGCGACGCTGCCGATCGGCAGCGGCTCCGATGCGGCGGCGTTCGATCCTCGGCGGAGGCTCATTTTCAGCTCGAACGGAGGAGACGGCACGCTGTCGGTGATCGGGGAGAAGGACCCCGGCACGTTCGTACTGCTCGCCACCGTAAAAACCGCGCTGACCGCCCGAACGATGAGCCTCGATCCTCGCTCCGGGCGGCTCTACGTCGTGGCCGCCGATATCGATGCGAGATCGCTTGCCGCCGCACGGGCCCTCGCCGCCCGCGGTGATCGGCCCCGCCGCCGCCCCTCCATCGTCCCCGGATCGCTCAAGCTGCTGTTCCTCGATCCAGAACCCGGATCCTAGGCTCGCGAGCGCGAGCCTGGACCGACCTTGCGCCCGCTTCGCGTCTATCATGGTTCCCATGGGGCGGGCGCCAGTTCCAGTGCGACATCCAATACCGAGTACTCGTGTGCCGGGAAGAGGCCCACTCGCAGGCCGTCGCTTCGCGCTCATCGCGGCCGCCCTCCTCTTCGTGCCGCACGCTGCAGCCGCCGCCGGGCAATCTGCGGCATCCTCGAGCGCGCCCATTCGCTTCGGCGCGGTCGACGATGCGCGGCTTCGCCGCGCCGATCGAGACCCGGCGAACTGGATGACCTACGGGGGCACTTGGCAGGAGCGGCGCTTCTCGCGCCTCGATCAGGTCAACATCGCGACCGTGCCGCGGCTGAAGCCGGCCTGGTACTTCGACTTCGACACCACCCGCGGGCAGGAGTCGACACCGCTCGTCGTGGACGGCGTGATGTACGTGACGACGGCGTGGAGCAAGGTTTACGCGCTCGATGCCCGGACCGGGCGGGAGCTGTGGTTCTTCGACCCCAAGGTCCCCGGTCCCGCGGGCTTTCCGCTGTGCTGCGACGTGGATAACCGCGGCGCCGCCGTCTATCACGGGAAGGTCTATGTCGGCACGATCGATGGACGGCTCATCGCGCTCGATGCGGCGACCGGCAAGCCGGTCTGGAGCGTCATGACCGTCAAGCCCAACGAATCCTACGCGATCACCGGCGCACCGCGCGTGGCGCGAGGCAAGGTGTTCATCGGAAACGCGGGCGCCGACTTCGGCGGGCGTGGCTATGTGAGCGCCTATGACGCGCAGACCGGCCGGCTCGTCTGGCGCTTCTACACGGTTCCCGGCGATCCGGCCGCCGGACCGGACCATGCGGCATCCGACGATGTGCTCGCGAAGATCGCGCGCCCGACCTGGTCGGGCGAGTGGTACCGCTACGGCGGCGGCGGCCAGGCCTGGAATGCGATCGTCTACGACCCCGACTTCAATCAACTCTACTTCGGCACCGGAAACGCCTATCCCTGGAACCGGAATTTCCGCTCGGCGAACCGCGGAGACAATCTGTTCACGGCGAGCATCGTCGCCGTCGATGCCGATACCGGCGAGTACAAGTGGCACTATCAGGAGACGCCTGGGGACTCCTGGGACTACGACTCGATCGCCGATATCACGCTCGTCGATCTGACGATCGACGGTCATCGGCGGAAGGTCCTCCTGCATGCGCCGAAGAACGGATTCCTCTACGTCATCGATCGACGGACGGGCAAGCTCCTCTCCGCGACAGCCTTCGTTCCGGGCATCAACTGGGCGACTCATGTGGACCTGCGGACGGGCCGGCCGGCGATCGTGGCGGCCGCGCGCTACAGGGACAAATCCTGGGTCGGCCGCCCGGGCGCGAGCGGTGCGCATAACTGGTACCCGGTCGCCTTCAGCCCCCTCACGGGGCTGCTCTACATCCCGGCAACGGACACGACGACCCTGTATCAGCCGCTGAAGACCTATCAGGCCATCCCCGGCCAGCCGAACATCGGTATCGACTTGTTTGGCGCCAAGCCCAGCCGCAAGGCGAGCCAGGCGATTTCTCGCGTGCCGGCCCAGGGGTATCTCCTCGCGTGGGACCCCGTCAAGCAAAGAGCCGTGTGGCGTGCGGCGGGACAGGGCGGCGGCGTGCTCGCGACAGCCGGCGGACTCGTCTTTCAGGGCAGGAGCCGGGATGAGCTCCTGGGCGAGCTCGTCGCGTTCCGCGCGGACAGCGGAGCGGAGCTGTGGCACTTCCCCACCCCCAATCCGATCATTGCAGGGCCGATCACGTACAGCCTCGACGGCCAACAGTACGTCGCCGCCGCCTCGGGAGCTTCCACCATGAGCACCGGCACGAAGGGCCGGGCCCGGCATGCGGGCGAGCTGGTCGCGTTCAAGCTCGACGGAGCGGCTGCATTTCCGCCGGATCCGCCGCTCGCCCCGCCGCCTAATCCCCCACGGGAGCGGGCCCCGCCCGCGGAGGTGGCGGCAGGCGAGAGGCACTATGACCGGTACTGCGCGCGCTGCCACGGCGTGGGGGCCGCCAACGCCAACGTCGTCCCCGATCTTCGCCGCTCCGCCGTGCTGACGGACCCCGCCACGTGGCGGCAGATCGTGATCGGCGGCATCCTCGCGGACCAAGGGATGATCGGCTGGAGCCATCTTATGACCGCCGCGGAGGCCGAGGAGATCCGCGCCTATGTCGGCGAGCGGGCGCGGGCGCTGCAGCACTCCGAACGGGGCACGACCCCAGGCTCGGGTCGGCGCTCGGGTCCGGGCTCGGGTTCGGGCTCGGCCTCGAGTCCTCCGGGCTCGGGCCCGGGGCAGGCCGGTCCCGGCCTCTGACACCTGACCTGGGGTCGTGCCTGGGCGGGAAAGGTGTTTATACTGCCGGTAGTCCGTGACCGTGCCAGAATTTTGGTTTCTGGGGCAAGATCCGCCCCGAGGATTCGTGGCGATCAGCTCTTCTGGAGATATCTGATGAACGTAGCACAAGTCGTCGCCGAGGTCATGAAGCGCGAGGGCAGTGAATATCTGCTCTGCTATCCGCTCAATCCTCTCACCGAAACATGCTCGGCCGTCGGCATCAAGCCGATCATCGTGCGGCAAGAGCGCATCGGCATACACATGGCCGACTGCATCAGCCGGCAGACCTCCGGCGAGAAGGTCGGTGTGTTCTGCATGCAGAGCGGACCCGGTTGCGAGAACTCGATGGGGGCCGTCGCCCAGGCATGGTCGGAAGGCGTGCCGCTCGTCGTCATTCCCGGGGGCTACGGCCGCTCGCAGACATGGCTCAGACCTTACTTCAACGCTGCGCTCAACTATCAGCACATCACCAAACACGCCGAGCAGATCACGACGCCCGAGCAGATCGTGCCGGCGCTGCGGCGCGCGTTCACCATGGCTCGCAACGGGCGCCCCGGACCGGTCCTCGTCGAGGTCCCCGACGACATGTGGAACCAGCAGGTGCCGGGAACGCAGGCGCCAGCCACGCTCGAGTACGATGCCTCGGGCACGAGGCGCTACCCCTACGCGCCGAACGCCCAGGACGTGGATCGTGCGGCCGAGGTCCTGGTCAACGCCAAGCGCCCGCTCATCTACGCGGGGCAGGGCGTGCACTACTCGAAGGGCTGGGATGAGCTCAAGG
>JASHTA010000176.1 GCA_030040795.1 Gammaproteobacteria bacterium
CTGGCGACCCGCAAGGACTACTACCTCGCGCTGGCGTACACGATCCGGGACCGCCTGATGGAGCGCTGGATCGGCACTGCGGCGACGTACACCGCGCTCGGATCGCGCACCGTCGCATACCTCTCGGCCGAATTCCTCATGGGCCCGCACCTCGCGAACAATCTGCTCAACCTCGGCATTCACGATCTCGTGCGCCAGACCGTCACGGAGCTCGGGCTCACCCTCGATGAGCTCCTGCAGGAGGAGGCGGAGCCGGGCCTCGGCAACGGCGGGCTTGGCCGCCTTGCGGCCTGCTTCATCGACTCGCTCGCAACGCTCCAGGTCCCGAGCCTCGGCTACGGCATCCGCTACGAGCACGGCATCTTTCAGCAGGAGATCATTCGCGGCTGGCAGGTCGAGAAGACCGACAAGTGGCTGCGGCACGGCAATCCCTGGGAGATCGCGCGGCCCGAGTGGGCCGTCGAGATCAAGTTCGGCGGCCACGCGGAGCGCTACACGGACGAGCGCGGCCGCCCGCGCGTGCGCTGGGTGCCTGGACGCATCGTGAACGCCGTTCCGTACGACACGCCGATCCTCGGCTACCGGGTCAACACCGCCAACACACTGCGCCTGTGGCGCGCCGAGGCTCCGGAGTCGTTCGACTTCTCGGTATTCAACCGCGGCGACTACTGGGGCGCGGTGAACCAGAAGGTCGTCTCGGAGAACCTCTCGAAGGTGCTCTATCCGAACGACGAGCAGCTGCAGGGCAAGACACTGCGGCTCGAGCAACAGTACTTCCTCGTCTGCGCCTCGCTCCAGGACATGCTGCGCATCATCCGCGTACAGAACATCCCGCCGGAGCGATTCCACGAGAAGTTCGCGATCCAGCTCAACGACACCCACCCCTCCGTCGCGATCGCCGAGCTCATGCGCCTGCTGGTCGATGAGCTCGCGATCGACTGGGACCGCGCGTGGTCGATCACTCGCGCGACCTTCGGCTACACCAATCACACGCTGCTGCCCGAGGCTCTCGAGCGCTGGCCGATCGCGCTCTTCGGGAGCTTGCTGCCGCGGCATCTCGAGATCGTCTATGAGATCAACGCGCGCTTTCTCGATGAGGTGCGGATCGCCTTCTTCGGCGACGAGCAGCGCGTCGCCCGCATGTCGCTCATCGACGAGACCGGTGAGCGCTACGTGCGCATGGCTCACCTCGCGGTGGTCGGCAGTCATGCCGTCAACGGCGTCGCGAAGCTGCACTCGCGACTGCTCCAGAGCGAGGTGCTGAGCGACTTCCACGATCTGTGGCCCGAGAAGTTCAGCAACAAGACGAACGGCGTGACACCCCGGCGCTGGATCGCGCTCGCTAACCCACGCCTCTCGCGCTGCATCAGCCGCGCGATCGGCGAGCAGTGGCTGACGGACCTCGAGCTGCTGCGCGGACTCGAACCGCTCGCCGAGGACCCGGATTTCCGGGCGCAGTGGCGCGACATCAAGCGCGCCAACAAGACCGCGCTCGCCTCCCTGATCCGCGAGCGCACGGGCGTCATGGTCAATCCACAGGCCATGTTCGACGTGCAGGTCAAGCGCGTCCACGAATACAAGCGCCAGCACTTGAACATCCTGCAGGTCATCGGCCTGTACCGCCGGCTGAAGTCCGATCCGCATCTCGAGGTCGAGCCACGGGTATTCATCTTCGGGGGCAAAGCCGCTCCGGGCTACGAGCTCGCGAAGCTCATGATCCGCCTGATCACGGCCGTCGGCTCGACCCTCGACCGGGATCCCGCGGTCCGCGATCTGATCAAGGTCGTGTTCCTGCCGAACTTCAACGTGACGAACTCGCAGCGCATCTATCCGGCGGCCGACCTGTCGGAGCAGATCTCCACAGCCGGCAAGGAAGCCTCCGGCACCGGCAACATGAAGTTCCAGATGAACGGCGCGCTCACGATCGGCACGCTCGATGGAGCGAACATCGAGATTCGCGAGGCCGTGGGCGCCGAGAATTTCTTCCTCTTCGGGCTCACCGCCGAGCAAGGGCAGCGGCTCCTCGGCGAGGGCTACCGGCCGGCCGACCTCTACCGCAGCGACCCCGAGCTCAGGGAGGTGCTGGACCTGGTCCGCGACGGCTTCTTCTCGCGCGGCGACGGGACACTCTTTCGCCCGCTCGTGGACCGCCTGCTCCACCACGATCCCTACCTCGTGCTGGCCGACTACGCCGACTACTGCGAGTGCCAGAAGCGCGTTGAAACAGCCTATCGCGACGTCGAGCAGTGGACGCGTATGTCGATCCTCAACACGGCGCGCTCGGGCCTCTTCTCCTCCGACCGCAGCATCCGCGAGTATTGCGCCGAGATCTGGAAAGCCGATCCGGTGCCGATCGACATGACCGTGCACGATCGGGCGAGCACCGAGCTCACGCAATAGCCCGCCCGGCCGTGCGGCGCTCACTCCGGCGGCCGACGCTCACTCGAGGATCATCAGCAGATCCTTGGCATCCACTTGGGCGCCCTGCTGGGTCAAAACCGCGGCGACCCGGCCATCGACCTCGGCGCGAATGCTCGCCCGCATCTTCATGGCCTCGAGCGTGAGAAGCGCATCCCCTCGCGCCACCTTCCTGCCGGTCGCGGCGACCACCTCCGCCACCACGCCGGGCATCGGTGCGGC
>JASHTA010000177.1 GCA_030040795.1 Gammaproteobacteria bacterium
GGCATCGCGTCTCGCCGGCCGCCGATCTCGAGCCCCTCGCGCTGTCCGAGGGTATAGAACGCAAGTCCCCGATGCGTGCCGAGACGCTGTCCGTCGCTCGACTCGATGGGTCCCGGATCGTTCGGCAGGAAGCGCGCAAGGAACTCGCGAAAGGGCCGCTCGCCGATGAAGCAGATGCCGGTGCTGTCGGGCTTGTCGAACACCGGCAATCCCGCGCGCCGCGCCCGCTCCCGCACCTCCCCTTTGAGCAGCTCGCCGACCGGCATGAGCACGCGCTCGAGCTCCGCGCGGTCCACGGCGTGCAGGAAGTACGTCTGATCCTTGGCACGATCTCGAGCCTGGTGCAGCTCCGTTCCCTGCGGGCCACGCACGAGCCGTGCGTAATGTCCCGTCGCAAACCACGTGCCGCCGAGGCGCCGCGCATAGCGCAGCGCGACACCGAACTTCACCTCGCGGTTGCACAGCACGTCGGGGTTCGGCGTTCGGCCGGCCCTGTGCTCGGCGAGGAACCGATCGAAGACGCGCGCGCGGTAGTCGGCCGCGAAGCTCACGCGGTGCAGTGGAATCGCGAGCTCGCGCGCGACGGAGCGCGCATCCTGGAAGTCCTGGGCGGCGGTGCAATAGGTGTCATCGTCGTCCCAGTTGCTCATGTAGAGCCCGTGCACGTCGAAGCCTTGCTCCTTGAGCAGCAAAGCGGCCACGGCGGAATCGACGCCGCCCGAGAGACCGACGATGACGCACGGGGCGGCCTTCGCATCCATGCGCTATGGTAGCAGGGCCGGTTGTCGGCGGTCCGCGGTCGGCAGTCCGCGGTCGGCGATCCGCGGTCGGCAGCGGGCTACAGGCTCTGGAGGCTCACGGCCTGCACGTCGCCGGCGGCCTGCACGTCGAGACAGGCGACACTGTCGAGAGGAAGGCGGCGGCCCGTCAGGTAATCATCGACACAGCGCAGGACGAGCGGGCTGCGCAGCTGCGGCCTGCGCTCGAGGAGCTCGGAGCGGCTGAGCCAGTGCGTGCGCAGGATCCCGCGGTCGAGCGGCTGCGCTGGATCGTGATCGTGCACGGTGCCCGTGAAGGCAAAGCGCAGCGTGTATCGGCCGCTGTCCGGGTATCGCCACAGATAGACTCCGAGCAGCGCCTCGGGAGCGAACCGCCACGCCGTTTCCTCGCGGGCTTCGCGGATGACGGCCTCGATGATCGTCTCGCCATCCTCGACGTGTCCGGCCGGTTGGTTGAACACGTTCCGGCCCTTGATGCGCTCCTCGACCGTGAGGAATCGGCCGCGGTCCTCGGCGAGCACGGCGACAGTCACCTCGGGCTTCAGCGGCATGCGTGCGATTATACTCACGAGGTCCGCCGATCGAGAGAGGCTCGGCGCGCCTCAACCGCGCGCGGCCGGCGCGGCGTGCGGCGCCTGCTCCGGCGCGCTCGCGGTCCAGAGGCTGTCGAACTCGTTGAGGTACAGCCGTGCGACCGGAGGATTGTTGAAATCGGCGATACCGTCCCAGGTGTCCGCGCGCAGCCGATAGACGATCGCGCGGTCGTCTGCGATGAGATACGCCGACGCTCGCTGGGGCGTGGGATCGGCCATGTGCCGAATGTCGATGTAGCTCGACAAACGGCGTCCCATCGCGATGAAGCGATTGTTGTCGCGGATGACGCGGGAGGGATCCCCGACGAGCACGCGAACCTTCGAGAAGCTGCGCGAGAGCACGAACCGCTTGACGATCTCGAGGAACGCCGTCTCATCGTAGAGCTCGGGCTCGAGGTCGGGCGTATAGATCGAGATCATGCGCTGCGCGGACACGGCGGCCGTATCGACGGCGGCGCGCGCCTCCGCGAGCGAGGTGAGGACGGTCAGGGGCTCGTCGGTGCGCGGCGGTGTCGCGAGGCTCACGGCGCGCGCCGAATCCTCGGACGCGCATCGAGCGCCCGCCAGCAAGGCGAAGACGCTCATCGGTTCGCTTTCCCCGGATCCAGCCATCGGTGAGCTTGTATGAGGAGCCTGCTGGCGCGCAGGCAGACAATGTCATATTAGAAAGCCGCCTCGATCGGATGCGTCGACCCGGTCACGCTTTCGCCGGCCGCCGCGGCAGCGGCGCTGGAAAAGCGAGCCGGTTCACCGTTCGGCGGGGGCTCAGGGCGAGTTTCTTGCGGCTGCGGCGGCTCGAGGGGGCCGGCACAACCGATCTCGAAGGGGCTCAGCGGGAGTCTCGGGGAGCGATCTCGCGCGCGAGGCGGGCGGCCAATCCGACATAATCCGCCGGGCGCAGCCTCTTCAGCGTGGATTTGAGATCCTCGGCGAGCGGCAGCGAATCGATGAGAGCCGCGAGCTGCTGAGGCTCGACGGCGCGTCCGCGGGTGAGGGACTTCAAGATCTCGTACCCCTCGGGGATGCCGGCTGCTCTGAGCGCCGTTTGATAGGCCTCGCCGAGCACTTCCCAGGCGCCGTCGAGGTCGGCCGCCATCCGGTTGGCGTCGGCTTCGATCTTCGAGAGGCCGCGCTGCAAGGCGCGCCAGGCGATGAGCGTATGCCCGAGGGCGACGCCGGCATTGCGCAGCACCGTCGAGTCGGTGAGGTCGCGCTGCCAGCGCGAGACGGGAAGCTTCTCGGAGAAATGCCGCAGGAGCGCGTTCGCGACGCCGAGATTGCCTTCGGCGTTCTCAAAGTCGATCGGGTTCACCTTGTGCGGCATCGTGGAGGAGCCGACCTCGCCCGCGACCGCGCGCTGGCGCAGGTAGCCGATCGAGATGTAGCCCCAGGCATCGCGGCACCAATCGATGAGAATCACGTTGACGGCGGCGACGGCATCGCAGTACTCGGCGATCCAATCGTGCGGCTCGATTTGCGTCGTGTAGGCGTTGTAGCCGAGATCGAGGGACTCGACGAAGCGCTGGGCGAGCCGCGGCCAATCGACGGACGGCAGCGTCGCCGCGTGTGCGTTGAAATTGCCGACCGCGCCATTCCACTTGCCGAGGATCTCCACGGCGCGCAGCCGGCGCTCGGCGCGAGCGAGGCGCGCCACGACGTTCGCGAGCTCCTTGCCGAGCGTCGTCGGGCTCGCCGGCTGTCCGTGGGTGCGGGCGAGCATCGGCGTCTCCGCGTAGCGCTGGGCAAGAGCCGTGAGCTCGCTCAGGAGATGCGCCAGCACATCGAGCAGCACGGCGCGGCACTCCCGGAGCAGCCGGGCATAGCTCACGTTGTTCACGTCCTCGGACGTGCAGCCGAAGTGCACCAGCTCGAGAGTCGGCGCGGAGGCGCCCGCCTCGGCGAGCCGCTCGCGCACGTAGTACTCGACCGCCTTCACGTCGTGATTGATGCGCGCTTCGATGCGCTTGACTTCCGCGGCGGCGCCGCTCGGTGGCTCGCGAGCGAGCTCCTCGGCGCGCTGGCGCACCGCGGGGGACAGGCTCGAGCCCGCGAGCTGCGGCACGGCGGCGCTGAGGTGGAGCAGCCACCGCGCCTCGATGCGGATGCGCTCGCGGATGAGGCCACCCTCGGAGAGCCGCTCACGCAGGGGCTGCGTCGCAGCCCGATAGCGGCCATCGACGGGAGAGAGCGCGTCGGTCGGGCTGGCGTCGGTCGGGCCGGAGGACATGCGTGGCGGCGGTGTCGGGGTGCTACGATTCCAGATCATACCGCATACGATCGCCGCCCCGCCGGGACTCCGGCGCTCCGGCGAGTGGGAGCGAGCGATGACGACAGCGCACAGAATCGAACGCGACAGCATGGGCGAGCTCGAGGTGCCCGCGGAGGCCCTGTGGGGTGCCCAGACCCAGCGGGCGGTGCAGAACTTCCCGGTGAGCGGCCGGCACATGCCACGGGCGTTCATCCGCGCACTGGGACTCATCAAACAGGCCGCGGCGGTGGCCAACGCCCGCCTGGGACTGCTCCCCGCGCCCGTGGCGCAGGCGATCGGCGCCGCGGCAGCCGAGGTCGCCGAGGGCCGGCACGATGCGCAGTTCCCGATCGATGTCTTCCAAACCGGGTCGGGCACCAGCACGAACATGAACGCGAACGAGGTCATCGCGCACCTCGCCGCACGCCGGCTCGGCCGCGAGGTGCATCCCAACGATCACGTGAACCTCGGCCAGAGCAGCAACGATGTGATTCCGACGGCGATCCACGTGAGCGCCGCGCTCCTGGTACACGGAGAGCTGCTGCCGGCGCTGGAGCATGCCTGCGAGGTGCTGCGCGCGAAGGAGCGGGAGGTGGGCTCGATCGTCAAGACGGGACGCACGCATCTCATGGATGCGATGCCGGTCACGCTCGGACAGGAGCTCTCGGGCTGGCGGACGCAGCTCGAGAACGGTCACGCGCGAGTCGACGGTGTGAAAGCTCGGCTGCTCGCGCTCGCGCAGGGTGGAACGGCCGTCGGCACGGGCATCAACGCCCATCCGAGCTTCGCGCAAG
>JASHTA010000178.1 GCA_030040795.1 Gammaproteobacteria bacterium
CCTCGCGCAGGATGGGATTGGTGTTGTTGATGTGGATGAAGAGCCTTCTACCGCGGCCGATCCGCCCGAGCGTCGTCAAGCTTCCCCCGGGACCGCCGATCGGCCAGTGCGCCATGTCCTCGGCCCGCCGCTCGCCGAGTCCGAGCGCGATGAGTTCGTCGCTGGCCCAGAACGTGCCATCGAAGAAGATACAGTCCGCGCGCTCGAGCGCCCGCCGCAGCGGAGGGGTCAAGGCGGCAACGCCGGAGAGATACAACAGCGTGCCGCCCGTGCGGCCATCGCGGATCTCGAAGCCCACGTTGTCCTCGGGCGATGGAGCGGCCTTGCCGCGCAGGTGCAGTGGCGGCTGCCCCGGCACGGCGAGGGGCTTGACGGTCAGGCCGCTCGCGCGGCCGTCCGAGAGGGTGGGCTCGAGAGGCTCATCGGGATGCACCGCATGCCAGCTCGCCTGGCCTGCAAAGCGCTCGAGCGTCGCGTAAAGCGCATTGCCCTCGGTGAATCCGCGCCGTACGCGGTCGGTCGCATAGAGGGCGAGCGGCTGGGATTCGCGAAGGGAGAGCAGTCCGAGGCAGTGGTCGAGGTCGCCGTTCGTGATGAGGAAGCCCGCGATCGGCGAGTGGCGCGGCGTGCGAGGATGAAGCGCGGGGAAGCTTTCGATCTGCGCCCGGATCTCGGGCGAGACGTTGATCAGAAACCATGCCTCGCCGTCGGCGCTGACAGCGAGCGATTCCTGCATGCGAGGCTGCGCGTGAAGGGTCCCGTCCCGAACGCCCCGGCAATTCGGGCAGCCGCAATTCCACTGCGGAAAGCCACCTCCCGCAGCAGAGCCGAGTACTCGGATTCTCACTGCTGCGAGCCGAAGGAGATCGCTCCGGCCATTACTGGCCGGAGCTTCACATCCTCAGTGGTAATCGCCTCCGAAATCGTCCTGGTAGGAGTTGATTTCGGCGTCCATCTTGATCTCGACGAATTCCGGTGTTTCCCAGGTCACGATGATGTCCTCAGCTGATCGAAAGCGGATCGAAGGATACCAACGGGGCACCGTAGGGCGAACTGCGCTGTTCGTCAAGGGAATTTATCCCGCTGACCGGCTCGCGGCGCGGCCCGATGAGCATCCTCGCGTCGTTGTAGCATGTCGACCGCGATCGAGCGGGGCGGGGGCACTCGCGCGGCGACAGCGGACCTCTGGTCATCAGAATCTTCACTTTAAATTAATTTAATAATAAATTGATTTTAAAAGATTTTATATTTTGGGAGGTTCTCGAGTTGTCCCCAGGCGGAACCCGGGCGTCCGGATTGCTGCCTCAAGACTCGAGCTCTTGAATGAGCGAGACACCGGACGCATAAAGCGCGTGCCCCTGCTTCGGCGAAAGAGAATCTCATGCTCCGAAAACTCACGGTTCCCTGGGCACTCATTGCGGTCCTCGGAGGGGGCGCCGTGCTGGCAGCCGGCTCCGATCCGACGGTCGATCAGATCTACCAGGCCGTCCAGGCGGGGCAGCTGGCGCAAGCCGAGCAGATGGTGAGCCAGGTCCTACAGGACCACCCGAAAAGTGGCGAGGCGCACTACGTCGCGGCGGAGGTCTATGCGCGGGCCGGCGATTTTGCGACGGCGCGGCGCGAGCTCGGCACGGCGCAAGCTCTGGAGCCTGGCCTTCCCTTCGCCCGGCCGGCCTCGGCGCGAGCGCTCGAGGAGGAGCTGGCTCAGGGCCGATACGTGCCGAGAGTGCAGCGCATGCCGTACGCGCCCCATGGATCCTCGTACGCGCGTCCCCACTCATCGCGCTTCTGGAGTCTGATCCTCGTTCTCATCGCGGGCGCCGTGATCGTCGCAGCGCTCGTTCGACGGCGCAGCCAGCCGGTCCTCTACCCACCGCAGTACCCCGGACAACCGGGCATACCTCCGACCGGTGTGGGTCCGACGGGAATGGGCGGGGGAGTCGTTCCTCCGTATCCATACGGCTATGGCGGCGGCCTTGGCTCCGGCATGCTCGGTAGCATTGGAACCGGTCTCGCGGTCGGCGCCGGCGTCGCGGCGGGAGAGGCGCTCGTCAACCGCGTGATCTCCGGCCCGCAAAGCGGTGGCATCATTCCGGCCGCCGGCGCGGGAGAGATCGTGCCTCCGGTCAATGGCGATATGGGCGGCGACGATTTCGGCGTTTCAGGCGGTGGCTCCTGGGCCGACGATGGCAGCGGCGGCGGCCTCGGGGGCGGAGTCGATCCCGGTGGAGGCGACCTCGGCGGCGGCGACTTCGGCGTCGGCGGCGGGGACGGCTGGACCTGACGCACTCAAGACCCTACACGCCGCAGGAGGAGGCCAACCGCCGCCTGATCGGTGAGGTCTACGAGCAAGTGCTCCGGCCGCTCGATGCCTCACGGGTCGATGAGTTCTTCGCGCAGGACTACATTCAGCACAACCCGATGGCGGCCTCGGGCGCGGCGGGTCTCAAGGCATTCCTCGAATGGGCGCGCGAGCATTCCCCGCATGCCGAGCATCGCGTCAAGAGAATCTTTGTCGACGGCGACTTCGTCATCGCGCACGTGCACGTCATCATCCATCCCGGCGACCGCGGGAATGCCGTGATCGACATTTTTCGCATCGAGAACGGCAAGGTGGCGGAGCATTGGGATTCGGCGCAGGAGATACCGGCACAAGCCGCGAACGCCAACGGCATGCTCTGAGCGGAACTGTCGGGCAGGGGTGTTACGCCGCTTTCGCCGCGAGATCGCGCCCGCGCGCGTCCCGGAGCGAACGCGGGGCCACTCGCCACGCGACGAACAGCATGATGCCGAGCGTGACGGCAACGACCAGCGCGTCCTCGATCACCGGAAGCGGCGCCGCGTCGTTGACGATCAGTCCGCGGCTCAGCACACAGAGCGG
>JASHTA010000018.1 GCA_030040795.1 Gammaproteobacteria bacterium
GCGTCCTCGTCTGGAATCTCGATCTCGAACTCCTCCTCGAGTGCCATGACCAGTTCGACCGTGTCCAGCGAGTCCGCACCGAGGTCGTCGACAAAGGAGGCGTCGTTCGTGACCTGCTCTTGTTTTACGCCCAGCTGCTCGGCAACGATGGCTTTTACTTGCTGTTCAACCGTGCTCATTACGCGATTATCCTTTAACGAAGTGGACCCGCGTGCGCACCGGACAGGCGGCACGGGCGCGGTATTGTAGGGGAACACCCCCGGGGGTGCCACACGAACAGAATGTGAGTGGTTGTTTTGCTTGGCGAATCCCCTCTCGCTGGCCGCCGGCGCTCGTGCGCCGCTGTGGTGATAATCCAACGCCGATGGCTCGCGGCCACGGGCCCGGTAGTTATCCCTGCTCGTATCGTCCCGGCTCGCCGCCGCCTTCTCAGGCTCACGGCATGTACAGCCCCCCATTGACATGGAGCGTCTCGCCCGTGATGTAGGCCGCTGCGGGCGAGACGAGAAACAGGACCGCCCCGGCGACATCCTCCGGCGTGCCGAGCCGCTCCAAGGGAATCTGTGCGGTCAGCGCAGCGCGCTGCTCCTCGCTCAGGGCTCTCGTCATGTCCGTATCGATGAAGCCCGGAGCGACGGCGTTCACCGTGATGCCCCGCGAGGCCACTTCCTTCGCGAGCGACTTGGTGAATCCCAGCATTCCCGCCTTCGCCGCGGCATAGCTCGCCTGCCCGGGGTTGCCCGTGATGCCGACAATCGAGGCGATGTTGACGATGCGGCCCCGGCGCTCGCGCATCATGCGCCGCAGCACCGCCTTCGACAAACGGAACACCGAGGTCAGGTTGGTCGCCAGCACCTGGTTCCAGTCCTCGGGCTTCATGCGCAGGAGCAGCGTGTCGCGAGCGATGCCGGCGTTGTTGATGAGGAGGGTCGGCATCTCCCCCGCCTGCTCGAGCTCGCCGAGCAGCGTCGCGATCGAGGTCTCGCTCGCCACATCGACCACGGCTCCCCGGCCGTTGTATCCGTGCGACGCCAGGTCGGCCGTTAGTGCCGCCGCGCCCTCCACGGTGGTCGAGGTCCCGATCACCTTTGCCCCTTCTCGGGCTAGCGCGAGCGCAATCGCCCGTCCGATGCCACGAGAGGCGCCAGTCACCAATGCCACATCGTTCTGGAGCATCGTTCGTCTCCGTTAGGTCTCTGCGCGCGCCGCTAGGCCGCCTGGGTACGCCGCCAAGGTACGCTGCGTGGGTACGCCGCTAGGTCTCTCGGCCAGCCGCCTGGACGGATGCCGTGCTCCGGCTGGCGGCGAGTGCGGCCTCGATCGAGTCTGCGTCTTCCAGGGCGAAGTACTGCAAGTCCGGCCGGCGCTCGATGCGGCGGTTGAGGCCGGTCAGTACCTTGCCCGGCCCGCATTCGATGATCAGATGGATCTCACGGGCGATGAGGGCACGCACGGTGTCCTGCCAGCGCACGGGTGAGGCGACCTGGCGCCTGAGCAACTCGCGAATGTCCGCCGGATCGGCATGGGGCTGCGCATCGACCGCGCTCACGTAGACCGTCCGGGGCGCGGTGAAAGTTGTCGCATCGAGCTTGGCCCCGAGCCGCTCCGCTGCCGGCTGCATGAGGCGGCTGTGAGAGGGCACGCTGACGGACAGCATGATCGCCCGCTTGGCGCCTAGGCCTTTGGCGGCTTCCACGGCACGCTCCACGGCGGCGCGCCCTCCGGCAATGACCACCTGTCCCGGTGCGTTGAAGTTGACCGGCTCGACCACCCCGCCCTCGGCCGCCACCCCGCCCTTGGCCTGCCCCCCGCCCTCGGCCGCCGCCCGGCACGCCTCCGCGACCCGGGCATCGTCGAGCCCCAGGATCGCGGCCATCGCGCCCGTGCCGACCGGCACCGCCTCTTGCATGACTCGGCCCCGAAAATGGACGAGGTCCACCGCAGTGGCGAACTCGAGGGCACCGGCGCAGACGAGAGCCGTGAACTCGCCCAGGCTGTGGCCTGTGACGGCCGCGGGCATTCCTCCACCCCGGCGAAGCCAGAGCCGCCAAAGCGCGATGCCCGCCGCGAGCATGGCGGGCTGAGTGTTCTCGGTCGCATGGAGCCGCTCCTCGGGTCCGGCCTGCACGAGTGCCCAGAGGTCGTAGCCGAGGATGTCCGAGGCCTCGGCAAACGTCGCGCGCACCGGCTCTTCCGCGGCGAGCGACGCGAGCATGCCGAGCGACTCCGAGCCCTGCCCGGGAAAGACGATCGCCCATGACATCGTTGTGGACTCTCCCCGCCCCTTGAATGCTTGACTTGACGGGGCGCGCGATTATACCGGCTCGGCCCGGCAGCTCAGTCGGCGGCGCCGAAGCGGCGGCGCAGCGCATCTGCAATGGAACCTGGATATCCTGTCCCAGTCGAACCAGCGATCCTGAGGCTGGCGTTGCGCCAGCCACGGACACCGGCGGGCGTCGAGGGAATGACGATCGTGGCCCCCGCGCCCTGTCTCCGTTCGGCGACCGGCGAAGAGCGAACTCTTCGAGAGGCACAGCGAACTCGTCGACAGGATTGGAAAGAGGCATTTGTTATGATCCCCCGCCATCCGCCCGCCCGCGAGCCTTCTTGGTCAATGCCCATGCGCCAGCTCCAGTCGCCCGCTTCCGAGCCCACTGCGCGGCCGATCCGCGCGGCGGGCTTCACGCTGATCGAGATCATGGTGGTCGTTGTCATCATCGGGTTGCTCGCGGCGGCCATCGTGCCGACCGTCGTCGGGCGCGTCGAGGAGGCGCGCGTGACCCGGGCCAAGGAGGACATTCAGGCGATCACGACTGCGCTCACGATGTATCGCATCGACAATTTTCAGTATCCGAGTACCGATCAGGGTTTGAAGGCGCTCGTGGAGCGGCCGTCCGACCCCTCCATCAAGCACTGGCGCCCGGGCGGCTACGTGCAGCAGGACTCGCTCAAGGATCCCTGGGGCAACGACTATCAGTACGTCTTCCCCGGCACTCACGGCCGCGAGTACGACCTGTTCACGTACGGTGCGAGCGGGGAGAACGGCGATGAGGGAGGAGACAGCAGCTCGATCATCGGCAACTGGAATCTCAACAGCGGCGGTACGAGCGGCGCCGGCGAATCGGAAGGCGGCAATCGCTGACCGCGGCGCACGCAGTGCCCCACGCAGCTCGCGCGGCTTCACACTCATCGAGCTGCTGGTCGTCTGCGTGATCATCGCGATCGTGACCGCCGGAGCCGTGCTGTCGCTGTCGGCGCTCGGCAGCGAGGACCACGAGCTCGACACCGAGCGGGACCGGCTCGTCGATCTCCTGAATTACGCGCGCGACCAGGCGGAGCTCCAGACGCGGGAGCTGGGGTTGTACTGCACCCAGGATGGCTATCG
Organism: Gammaproteobacteria bacterium; assembly: GCA_030040795.1. Lineage (GTDB taxonomy): Bacteria > Pseudomonadota > Gammaproteobacteria > Steroidobacterales > Steroidobacteraceae > JASHUC01. Next base: position 3,386 of record JASHTA010000018.1, read on the forward strand.
GTTCCTCGAGTTCGACCCCCGCACCAATCTCTGGAAGGATCTCACCTGGGACGACGCCCTCGGTATGCGCGCGCTGCCGGAAGGACTCAAGCTGAGCCTCACCGTCGAGAGCCACGACATTGTGCTCGACAGCGCGGCGCGGGCCAACGAGATCGCCAAGACGGACGCACAGGACTACAAGCCGCATGTCATGATCTTCTCGAACGGTGATCTCACCTCCTTCCGTCTGACGCTCGAGCGCGAAGGGACCGATCGCAGCGCGACGCTCGCGCCGAACGATCAAGGCGACATCGCGATCGTTCCGGGTGGCTCAGGTGGCTCAGGTGGCTCGGGTAGCTCGGGTGGCTCAAGCGGCTCGGGTGGCAAGTCATGAGCGGCGCGCGAGGCGGGTCGTGAGCCGCACGCGAGGCTTCACCCTCATCGAGGTGCTGGCCGCGCTCGCCATCATCGCTATCGGCATGTCGGCCGTGCTGAGCGCGCTCGGGTCCTCGGCAAGCACGGCCGGATACCTGCGCGATAAGACGCTCGCTCAATGGATCGCTCTCAATCAAGTCGCGCAGACGAGATTGAGCGGCGCGCTGCCGATGCCCGGAACCACGGATGGAACGCTCGACTACGCCGGCCGGTCCTGGCACTGGCGCCAGGAGGTCACCGACGGGGAGGTCCCGGGCCTCTACCTCATCGAGATATCGGTGCAGGAGGCGGACACGCCGCAGGGTGACAAGGCTCCCTGGCTCGGCTCCGCAATGGGCGTCGTTGGCGATGCGGTAGCGCCGCCTCAGGCGATGTCGCTCTATCACGAGTACTCCCAGTCGCCGGCCGGCGCTTCGGGAGGCGACAACGGGCTCGGAACCTCGCAGCCGGGCAGCACAACGCCCTTCGGCGCCACGGCGCCGAGCGGCGCCGGCAGCTCGCTCACGCTCGGAGGGCAGTGAATGGCCTCGGTGCGCCGCCACATGCTGCAGCACGGCTCGCGGGCGCGGAGCGCTGCGTCCTCTTCTCGCGGCTTCACGCTGATCGAGCTGCTCGTCGCCTTGTTCATCACCGCGATCATTTTCGTGATGGGTTACGGCGCCATCGATCAGGCGCTCAAGGACCAGCAGTCGCTCAAGGCCCAGCAGGCGCGATTGACCGCGGTGCAGAATGCGATGCGGGTGCTGGTGCAGGACTTCACACAGCTCACGCCCCGGCCCGTGCGCGATCAGATCGGCGACAACTCGCTGCCCGCCCTGATCGGCGCCCCCGGTGGAGTCTCTCTCACGGCCGCTCCGCTCGGCTCGGAGGCATCGGGCGGATCGCTCGGCCTCGGCCTCGGAGGGTCGAGCGGCCTCGCAGGCCCGGGTACGCTTGGAGGGTCGAGCGACCTTGGGGGCCCGGCTAACCTCGGCAACTCGGCTGGTCTCGGTAACTCGACCACCCTGGGTAATTCGATGGGCCTCGGAGGCGCGAGCGGCGCCGGCAGCTCGAGCGAATCGAATAGCTCGAGCGAATCGAGCAGCTCGAGCAGCTCAAGCAGTTCTTCGGAATCGAGCGGCTCGGACAACGGCCTCGATCTGGTCGCCTTCACCCGCATCGGCTGGGCGAATCCCGCGGGCATCCAGCGTCCCGCCGAGGAGCGCGTGTCGTACCGGCTGGAGAACGGCGTGCTCGAGCGGCTGCACTGGCCCGAGCTCGACGTGACGGAGGCCACGGCTCCCATCAAGCGCAATCTGCTCGATCATGTGAAGTCCGTCACATTCCTCTACCTGACGGAGGCGCGCCAGTGGACGGACCAGTGGCCGCCGATCAGCAATATTCCTCTGTCGCCGCTCGCGGGTAATCAGACGCTTCGCATGCGACCGATCGCCGTAAAGGTCACGCTGGAGCTCGATGATTGGGGCACGATCGTGCGGATCATCGAGGTGCCGACATGAGGGCTGGCCAGCCGGCGCGACCGCGGGCACGGACGCGGACATGGGCGCGGCCACGGACGCTGGCGCGGACGCGCGAGCGCGGCATCGCGCTGATCACCGCGATACTGCTGGTTGCGATCGGCACGATTATCGCCTCCTCGATAGGCTACGAGACCGCCATGACGGCTCGGCGCGGCCAGGGCACCTTCGCATTCGATCAGAGCATTCTCGCCGCCGAAGCCGGCGAGGCGCTCGCGGGGTATGCCTTGCGCCTGAGCCGCCAGCAGAACCCTCAGAACGATGCGCCGGGCCAGCCCTGGTCGATGTCCTACGGGCCGGCAGCTCTCGCGCCGGGCGTCACGCTCGAAGCGTCGCTCGAGGATATGCAGGGCCGATTCAATCTCAACAATCTCGTCGACGATCGCGGCGTGATCGATCAGAGCCAGCTCCAGGCCTTCGAGAATCTGCTGCAGATCGCCGGCGTCGAGCCCAAGTGGGCGTTCCTGATCGCGGACTGGATCGACGCCGACAGCGTCGTTTCCGGTCCCGACAGCGCGGAGGACAGCACGTACCTCTCGCAGGTACCGCCCTACCGCACCGCAAATCGGCAGATCACCAGCGCGAGCGAGCTGCTCGCTCTGCCCGGGTTCGGTCCCGACCGATATGCGATGATCGCGCCGTACGTCACGGCGCTGCCCCGCGGCACGAAGATCAACCTCTGCACCGCCTCGGGCGCGGTGCTCGATGCGCTCGGGCCGCCCGGCCAGCGCCAGTACAGCAACTTGAGCGCCCAGAGCCTCGCGCAGCAGCGCGCCAATGGCTGCTTCCCCACGGTCTCGGTCTATCAGGCCGCGTTCCACAACGGCGCCGGGGTCGCAAACAGCCCCGCGATGACGAGCGTCGGCGTGCAATCGGATTACTTCCGCCTGACGAGCATCGTGGACATTGGCAATACGGAGTTCTACTTGTACAGTCTTCTGCATCGGGGTCAGCAGGGAAACCGGATCCGGGTGATTCAGCGCAGCTTCACGGCGGATTGAGTTCTCGGGATCGCACTCAACTCATGGCGGATTGATCATGGCAGATTGGCTCCTCATCCGACTCCCGCACGAGCCCGGTGCCTTCGCGTCCTGGCTGGTCGCGGACACCGCCGGACGCATCGTGACGGCTCAGCACGACGGCCCGCTTCAGCAGGCCGCCGCTCTCGCGGCGTCGCGCCGAGTCTGCGCGCTCGTCCCGGCCGTGGACGTTGTCATTGCCGAGGCCGATGTGCCGATCAAATCCGGCACGCGGGTGCAGCAGGTCGTACCCTTCGCGCTCGAGGAGCAGCTTGCCGAGGATGTGGAGAATCTGCACTTCGCCGTCGGGAAGCGGCCGCCGGATGCAGTGCGCACTCCGGTGGCGGTCGTCTCGCGAGCGTCGATGGACCAATGGCTCGAGCAGCTGCGCGATGCCGGCATCGAGCCGGATACCCTCTTCGCGGAGAGCGAGCTCATCCCCTCCAACCCGGGACAAGCCGTCGGTCTGCTCGATGTCGATTGCGCCATCGTGAGGCCCGCGGGCCGCCTTCCGGTGACAATGCCGATCGGCGCTCTGGCCGAGGCCCTCGAGCTGCTGCGGCCACGCAGCGACGAGACGGTTGCAACGGCGGACCGTACCGGGCAGGGCCTCGTGCTGTACACAGGCGCTGCGGAGTGGCACGAGCACTCACAGGAGGTCGAAACGATCCGCGACCGGTTCGACGGCATCAAAGTTCAGCTGCTGACGGACGGCCCATTGGCACTGTTTGCGCAGCGCCTTCCAGAGGCTCTTGCGCACGCCATCAACCTCCTTCAACCCCCCTATGCGCCTGCAGCGTCCCTCGCCCAGAGCTGGAAGGTCTGGCGCGCCGCCGCGGTGCTGCTCGGCGCGCTCGTCGGCCTGCACGCGATCGGCAACGCCGTCGAGCTCGCCGTGCTCGGACACGCCGAGCGCAGAGTCAACGTCGCCATCGAGCGGACCTTCCGTGCCGCGATGCCCGGCGAGCGCAACGCCGTCGATGCGCGCAACCGCATGGAGCAGCGTCTGGAGAGCCTGCGCGGCGGGGCGGGTCGCTCGGGGCTGCTCGCAGCGCTCGGGGCGCTCGCACAAGCCCGCGCCACCGTCGAAGGCACGGTCCTACAAGCGCTCACTTTTCGGGATGGGGCCCTCGAGCTGCGGATCACCGCCCCGAGCCCCGAAGTGCTCGATCGGTTGAGCCGCAACCTGCGGGCGATCGGCTGGGAGGCGGATCTCACGGCCGGAAGCGCCGTCGGATCTCATTATGAAGGCCGTATGCAGATCAAACCCAGGGCGTGACGTGACCGTGCCGTCCGGAGTATTCATGTGGTAGCGCCAGCCGTTTGGTTCGAGTCTCTGCAGCAGCGCGAGCGCCGCTTTCTCACGGCCGGCGCGGTGGCCGCCGCCATCGTTCTGCTGCTCGCCTTGATCTCGCTCGATCGCAGCGTCGCCCGGGCACAGGCCCACCTCACCCACAGAGCGCAGGATCTGGCCTGGATGCGCAGCGTCGCGCCGCAGCTCGAAGCCGCGGGTCCCGCGGCCGCCTCGCGGCCTGCTTCGCAGCGCTCCCTCATCGTCGTCGTGGATGCGGCGGCGCGCGAGGTCGGGCTCGCCACCTCGCTCTCGAGCAGCGAGCCGAGCGGCAACAACGGACTGCAAGTGCGCCTCGAGAAGGCGCCCTTCGATACGCTGGTGGGCTGGCTCTCGCGCCTGTCCGAGCAGAACGGAATCCAGGTTCAATCCGCGACCATCGAAAGCGCCGGCGCTCCCGGCGTCGTCAATGCCGGCCTCGTCTTGCAGGCCTCTCACTGAATGAGACGCCATGTCGGAGTGATCGCCGCCGGCGTCGCGGCCTTCCTGCTCGTGCTGATCGTCCGAGTCCCCGCTCGGTGGGCCGCGCTCGCGCTCCCGCGAAGCGTCGCGTGCGCGAGCCTCGCCGGCACGCTCTGGAGCGGGACATGCGGAGGGCTCGTCGCGGCGGGCCTGCCGCTCGGCGATCTCGAGTGGACCCTGCATCCCCTGCGGCTGCTCGTCGGCCGGCTCGATGCGGATATCGTGTTGTCGCGGGCGGGGGGGGCCGCGCGTGGGAATATCGAGCTCGGCCCGGCGGGCGCCGTCACGGCGCGCCGCGTTCATGCCGAGTTTGCGCTGGACCGCAGCCTGATCTCCGCTCTGCCGCCCGCGACTCATGGCTCCGCCGCAGTGGATCTCGTCTCGCTGCACTGGAATGGCCAGCGGGTCACGCAGATCCGCGGACAGATCGATGTAAGCGGCCTCACGGCCGACCGAGGCGAGCCGCTAGGCAATTACCGCCTGTCCTTCCCTGGAGGCGGAGGCGATGAGCCCGTCGGCATGCTGAGCGACCTCGGGGGACCCTTCGCCGTGCAGGGGACCGTGCATCTGACGCGAGCGCCGGGATTCGTGGTGGACGGTCTCGTCGCCGCACGGTCGGATGCCTCGCCCGACCTGGTCTCCGAGCTGCGCTATCTCGGAGCGCCCGATGCGCAGGGGCGCAGGCAATTCAGGCTGGAGGAGCAATACTGAGCGCTCGGGGCGTCGCGCCTCGTCCCGCCTCGTGTCCCGCCTCGTCCCGCCTCGTCGCGCTTCACGAGCGCTCGTAGAAGCCTCGGGTGGCCGGAAAGTAGAGACCCACGCATACGCGCTGCGGTCCCAGTACGCGAGCAAGCGAGAGTCGCCGTGCGAGCTCGGAGTCCTGTGGCATCGAGTCCACTCGGAATTCGATGAGCCAGCGCACGCCTTCGCCGTCGAGGAATGCCCGGTCCACCACCACGCTTGTGAGATGACCTTCATGGACACCGGTCAACGCGAGCGGGCCTTCCGCCTGCGGATGCGGGGCAAAGATCCACTGCACGCGTGAATCCTCGAGGCAGTGCTCGAGCAGAGCGATGGCCCGCTCAGTGTGCTCATCGAGCTCGGCGCCGCTCAGTCCCAGCCGCATGAGCCTCTCGCGCAATGATTGCGCAGCCGCTGCGCCTCGCGCCGGCAGCCTTCCGCGCCGGGCGCAGCGCCTCAGCTGATCGCAGACCGCCTGCGCGGCGGCGAGCTCCGGTCGCAGAGCCCAGGTCTTGTCCTCCGCGGGCTCGTAGGCGGCCACGGCGATGCCACGCGAGGCCGGACCGGATGGGAAGTCCGGCAGGTGCCAATCCGGCGTAAGGCGCGTAAGGTGCGTGAGGTGCGAATCGGGCTGGGCCCCCGCCGCGGAGAGCGCATCGGGAGGCCGCTCGTGCTCAAACCCCGCCGCGATCCCGGGCCAGAGCGCCGCGAGCAGTGTTCCGGCCGCCGGCGTGGGCTCGGCGCCTCGCACGGACTCGGCGCCTCGCGCGGCCCCCCGCTCGGGAAGCTCGCCAAACAGATGCAGCTCGGAGCGCGCCCGCGTAGCCGCCACGTAAAGCAGGCGCACGCGCTCGTGCGCGGCGCGCTCGGTCTGCAAGCGCTTGAGGTACTCGCTCAACTCGGAGCCGCTCTCGAGCGGCGAGGGGATCGCCGCCATGAGCAAATCGCTGCCTTCGCGCTCCGCCGGCAGCTCGAGCCAGCGCAGCAACGGCTCGGGGCTCGAGCGCAGCCTGCGCCCGAGCGCAGGCACGATGACCTGGTCGAACTCGAGACCCTTGGCGCGGTGAATCGTCATGATCTGGACCGCGCCGGCCGGCACGTCCGGCTGCATCGCGTAAAGCTGCTCGAGCCGTTCCTCGAGCCCGAGCGGCCCCGACCCCTCCGGCTCCGAAGACCATCTCGCGAGGCCGGCGAAGAAGGCGCTCGCGTGCTCGATGTCAGCCTCGTCGCCGCACGCCGCGGGTCCTCCGAGCTCGAGCCACGTCGTCTCGACCCAGGCCGCAGGCTCGAGGCGGTCACGCCGTGCGAGCGCCTGGTCCAGCACCGCGCGCGTGCGGAGGAGACGGGCGAGCGAGTCGGGCTGCAGCAGACCGACCCGGTCGTCCTCGTGGATCGCCTCCCAAACGGTCATCCGTGGGGCGCTCTCCACGAGCAAGCTGAGCTCACTCAGCGAGAGCCCGCACCA
>JASHTA010000179.1 GCA_030040795.1 Gammaproteobacteria bacterium
GCGGTAAGCCTCTGTCACCTCTGCGGCTTGACTCTCGAGCAGGCCTGCGAGTACGACCCACCCGCCCGGGTGAACGAGCTCGGCGAACCGGGACGCCAGCCCGCAGAGCGGCCTTGAAAGGATATTCGCGAGCAGTACATCGGCGTCAGCCGCCAGCGCGTCGGCGTTCCGGACAGCGAGGACGCGGTTCGACACGCCGTTGCGAGCCGCATGGGTCTCCGTCGCGATGAGCGCCTGCGGGTCGATGTCGAAGCACTCGACGCGCTCGGCGCCGAGCCGGGCCGCCGCAAGTCCCAGGATTCCTGAGCCGCATCCGTAGTCGATCACGCGCGCGCCCGGCTGCAGGTGCGAATCGAGCCACTCCAGGCACATGGCCGTCGTCGGGTGGGTGCCGGTGCCGAACGCGAGCCCAGGGTCCAGCCGAACGATGACCGCATCCGTGTCCGTGACGGCCTCGTGAGAGGGTGCGACCCAGAGCCGCCTGCCGAAGCGCATGGCGTGGAAGTGCTCGAGCCACTCGCGCTCCCAGACTCGATCCTCGAGGGTACGCGTCTCGAGGCTCGTCGGTTGCACTGAGAGCGCGGCGGCGACGGCCCGGACGATTGCCACCGGCTCGGCATCGCTCGGAAACAGCGCCTGAACGCGTGTCGCCGGCCACAGCCGCACCTCACCCGGCGCAGGCTCCAGCACGGCGTCGTCCCGAGCATCCGAGAAGGTCACCGAGAGCGCGCCCGCGGCGAAGCAGGCGGCTTCCGCGCTGTCGGAGTCGAGCGCTCCGAGGTCGAACGTCAGCTGCAAGGAAGGCATCGGACCCGAACGACGCCGCAGCCCCGGCCGCCGCTATCGCAGTCCGAGGCGGCGCTCGAGATAGTGGATGTCTTGTCCGCCGGCGCGGAACGCAGCGTGATTGAAGATCTCCTGATGCAGCGCGACGTTCGTGTTGATGCCCTCGATGACCATCTCGGCGAGCGCGTTCTTCATGCGCGCGATGGCCGCTTCGCGCGTCTCGCCGTGTGCGATCACCTTGCCGATCAGCGAGTCGTAGTGCGGCGGGACCCTGTAGCCGGAGTACACGTGGCTGTCGACCCGCACGCCGGGGCCTCCCGGCGCGTGCCACAGCCTGATGGGCCCAGGGGAGGGGACGAAGGTTTTCGCGTCCTCCGCATTGATGCGGCATTCGATGGCATGCCCGCGGATCTGCACGTCCCCTTGACTGTAGGGCAGCCGCTCGCCTGCGGCGATCAGGAGCTGAGCCTTCACCAGGTCGATTCCGGTGATGGCCTCGGTCACCGGATGCTCGACCTGGATGCGCGTGTTCATCTCGATGAAGTAGAACTCCCCGTCCTGGTAGAGGAACTCGAGCGTCCCGGCACTGCGATAGCCGACGGCCCGGCAAGCCTCCACGCAACGCTCGCCCATCATCCTGCGCTGGCGCGCGGTCATGCCGGGAGCCGGCGCTTCCTCGATCACCTTCTGGTGGCGCCGTTGCATCGAGCAGTCGCGCTCCCCGAGATGGATGACGTTCCCGTGATGGTCGGCGAGCACTTGAAACTCGATATGGCGCGGCCGCTCCAGGAACTTCTCCATGTACACCTGGTCGTTGCCGAAGGCCGCGAGCGCCTCCGCCTGCGTGATGTTGATGGCGTTGAGAAGCGAGGCCTCGCTGTGCACCACGCGCATGCCCCTGCCGCCGCCGCCGCCGGAGGCCTTGATGATGACGGGATAGCCGATCTCCCGTGCGATCCTCAAGTTCTCATCCGGCTTCTCCTGATTCAAATGACTGTCGGAGCCGGGCACGCACGGCACGCCGTGCCCTTTCATCACCTTGATGGCGGAGACCTTGTCTCCCATCGTGCGGATGGTCTCCGCCTTCGGACCGATGAAGACGAAGCCGCTGTTCTCGACGCGCTCGGCGAAGTCCGCGTTCTCCGACAGGAAGCCGTACCCGGGATGGATCGCGACCGAGTCGGTGACCTCGGCGGCGCTGATGATCGCGGGCATGTTGAGATAGCTCTGGGCCGACGGAGGGGGGCCGATGCACACCGACTCGTCGGCGAGCAGGACGTGCTTCAGCGTGTAGTCGGCGGTCGAGTGGACGGCCACGGTCCGGATGCCGAGCTCGCGGCAGGCGCGCAGGATTCGCAGCGCGATCTCGCCGCGGTTGGCGATGACGACTTTCTCGAGCATGCGGCGGTGTTATTCGATGACGAACAGAGGCTGGCCGAACTCGACCGGGTCGCCGTTCTTCGCCATGATCGAGGTGATTCGGCCGGCCTTGTCGGCTTCGATCTGATTCATCATCTTCATGGCTTCGATGATGCAGAGCACCTGGCCGACCCTCACTTCGTCGCCGATCTCGACGAACGATTTGGAGCCAGGCGTCGCGGCCGCGTAGAAGGTGCCGACCATGGGGGCGGTGACGACGTGCTCGTTGGGCCGGGGCTTCGCCGGGACAGGCTCTTCCCGCGGCGCGGCCGCAGCGGCGCTCGCCACCTGCGGCGCCGGAGCGGCCACCGGCACGTGGAACGCGCCGGTCGGCATCCGGCTGATGCGCACGGCCTCCTCGCCTTCCTTGATCTCGATCTCGGCGATGCCGGACTCCTCCAGCAGCTCGATGAGCTTCTTTACCTTTCGAATGTCCATGCCGAGAGCGCTCCCCTTCGCAGGTCGTTCGTTCGTGTGATGTGTGAGGCTACGGCCTGCGCGCCAGGTGCCTTGCGGCGGCACGCACGGCCACCTCGTAGCCAAAGGCGCCGAGACCCACGATGCAGCCGGCCGCGATGTCCGAGAAGTAGGACTGCCTGCGGAACGGCTCGCGCGCGTGGATGTTCGAGAGGTGGACCTCGATGAACGGCAGACGCACGGCCTGCACGGCGTCCCTCAGGGCGATGCTCGTGTGGGTGAAGGCCCCGGGATTGACGATCAGGAAGGCGATGCCTTCGCGGGCCGCCTGGTGGATCCGCTCGATGAGCAGATGCTCCGCATTGCTCTGGTATGCCACGAGCTCGTGCCCGGTTTCCGCGGCGACGGCGGCCGCGCGGCTCTCGATCGAGGCAAGCGTCTCGGCCCCATAGAGCTCGGGCTCTCGGTTGCCCAGCAGGTTCAAATTCGGGCCGTTGAGCAACAGAAGACGGGCCATGGGTTGCGATTTTCGCCGCGGGGGATTCCGCGGCAAATGTACCCTAATTCGCGGCAGTTTGGGTACCTTCCCCGCAGATTGCGTCACTTTGCGGGTCGGCCAGGTCAGCCAGGTCGGCCAGGTCGGCCGGGTTGCTCAGGTCGGCCCGGTTCGTCGGTCGGCGGCGGGCGGCGGGGTCGGCGGCCGTCGCCGCCTCAGGACTTTGCGGGCTGCGATCCCGGGGCGAAGTCTTTGGCGTGCGCGGAGTCCTTTGCGTGCGCGGAGTCCTTGGCGCGCTCGATCGCGAGTGTCTTGAGGCCGGTCTCGATCTGCTCGCGGGCGGCCGGCGCGGTAAGCCGGCCCGCATCCACGTCGAGGAGGCGCGCAATGATCAGGCGAGCCTCATCGGGGTGAAGCTCCCCGACTTTGACGGTGAGGATTCTGCCGTGGCTGTCGGCGAACACCGTGAAGGGGAGAACCGCCGCCATCCCGAAGGAGCTGATCGCCTTGAGTCCGCCGTCCTCGCCCCCGATCAGCACGGGGTAGTCGATCTTCATGGTGCTCGCGTATTGGAGAACCGGGTCGCGATCGTCGACGGCGATGCCGACGATCTGCAGGTGCCCCGCGCTGTCACCGTGAAGCAGCGATTCGAAAAGCGGAATCTCGCGCCGGCAGGGCTCGCACCACGTCGCCCAAAAGTTGACGGCGAGAGGCCGGCCCCGCCAGTCGGATAGCTTGCGCGGCCGGCCCTCACGATCCGGGAATGCGATATCGGGAAGCTGCTCGGGAATGGAGGCTGGAGGCTCGGAAGCCGATGCGCCCCCGGCCGGCGAGGCACCGGACTGCGGCTGCGGGGATGCCGCCGGAGACTGCGGGGAAGCAGCGGCAGCGGGGGACTGCGCTGCAGTAGCGGGGGACTGCGTTGCAGTAGCCGCCCGCGGCTGGGAGCTCTGCGCGAGCTCAGCGGTGAGCTGGCGCTCGCTCGGCTGGGAAACGAGGTGGCCGGCGAGCAGGAACCGATACGTGAGGAATCCGGCCGGCCCAGCCGCAGCGACCAGCAGTATGGCGAGTGCGATGCCCGTTCTGCGGCTCACGATTTGTCCGCTCCCGTTTCCGTTCCGGCTCCTGTGGCCGTTGCCCTGCTCACGCGCGACGCGAATTCGGCGGGCTTCATATAGCCGACCACACGCAACTGGCGGCGCTCCTCGCCGTCGGGACCGTAAAAGGCGATCGTCGGCGGTCCGTAGATCCCGAAGTGCTGCAGCAGCGCCTGATCGTCGCTGTCGTCGTGAGTCACGTCGGCCCTGAGCAAGACCGCATGGCGGAGCGCCGATTCGACCGCCGGATCGGTGAACGTGTCCTCCTCCATCTCCTTGCACGAGACGCACCAGTCTGCGTAGAAATCGAGCATGACTGGGCGGTTCTCCGCGCGCGCCTGCGCCACGGCTCTCTGTAGATCCGCGACGGACTTGATCGTGCGGAACGTCAGCGTCTGCCGCGGCGTTCCGAGCTGCGGAAGGGGCGCAAGCGGGTTGGTTCCGCCGAGCGCGGCGCCCACGATCAGGACGAGCCCGTACACGCCCGCTGCGGCCGCCGCGAGGCGCACCGGGAGCACGCCGCCGCGCACGGCGCGCGCGCCATGCCACAGCGCGGCCGCCGC
>JASHTA010000180.1 GCA_030040795.1 Gammaproteobacteria bacterium
CCACATCGGGCCGGTGGCCCACGTGCTGGTGCGCCGCGCGGCCTCCGCGGCATGCGACCTCGATCAACTCATGCACTCGCTGGCCGCCGAGATCGAGAGCGAGAGCGATCGGCGCCGATTCGTCGAGGCCTGTGCGCTGCTGCGGCGGTCACACCAGTGAGCGCGGCCGATTCGCACCGTCACCTCGCCGCGGTACCGCCGGAGCGCCATCGAAGAAGCCGAACGCGCCGGATTCGATCCGTCGCTGATCGAGGCGAGCCTCAGCGCCTGCGCGGATGGTGAATTCGTTCACACCGTGCTGAGGGGCCGACTGTTGTGACGGGTGGCATACCCGGCGTCCGGTGATGTCCGCTATCGACTGCGCAGAATCCCGTCATTCGGCCGACAGCCGTGCGCTTGCCCAGTCGCCTCACTTTATGTACTATGACGAAATAGTACATATAGGGTGGCCAGCGTGGACCTTCAAATCGATGTCGCGAGCCCCGAGCCCGTATACGAGCAAATCATTCGACAGATCCAGTTGGCGGTTCAGGAGGGTCGACTGTCTCCGGGCACTCCACTGCCCTCGATCCGTCAACTCGCGGGCGATCTCGACCTCAATCCCAACACGGTCGCGCGGGCTTACCGCGCCCTGGAGACGAACCGCGTCATCCAAACGGCAGGGAGCCGAGGGACATTCGTTGGCAGCGATGCTCCCGGGCAGATCAGAACTCGAAATGGCCAGGACGCCGTGTTGCAGTTCACGGAGCTCATGACATCACTGATGAAGAAGGGCATGTCGGCCAGCCAGATTGAAGCTGCCTTTCGCAGTGCGATCCGAGCGGTACGCGCGAAGGGGGCACCGTGAGTCCTTTCGCTCACATTCCGCCAAATCGTCGAACGAGGATAGGGTTATGATCACGTGGTGGGTTTATGGCCTCGCTCTAAGCCAGATTGTGCTGCTTTACGGCTTGTTCTTCCCGTTAGGCGTCCGGGCGACCCATGAGAGTTACCTCGCCAAAAACCGGCCGTGGATCGAGGATCATCCCGCCTTTCGAGAGCGATTCCATCCGCGCTGCTCGATCTGGCTCTCCTACTTCCTCGGATCAGCCTGGGTCGTGCTGCTCAGCTTCCTCTTCTTCCCCCCGATCGAGCGGGCCTGGCTGCTCCATTCGATCTTCTTCCCCCAAGCCGTATTCCTCTATCCGGTACTTCTCTTCGCTCTCGTGGTGCTCGGTTACATCGGCATCGAGCATTTTCGCCTCTACCGGCAGATCCCGCTCGCCGCCAAGCGGCGCGCATCGTTGATTCGCCGGGAGCTGCGCGACTTTTTGAATCCGGGATGGGCGTACCTGGGCTATCTCGTGTTGGCCGGGCTCGTCGCCATCAACGGCGTTGCATGGTACCGCGGCGCCGTCGATCGGCGAGGGGCTCTGCCCGGCACGATGGCCGCAATCGTCTGCGCCGCGAGCGCTGCGATCATGTTGAGAGTGAGTCTACGGCGAAAAGACAGTCAGTTTGATGAGCTGTTCGGAACCTCCTTTCGGAAGTTCGAAGTGATTCTGGAACATGGGTTGCTGTACTTCGGCGTGCTGGCAAGCAGCCTTGCCACCTTACACTTCGTGGGCCATGTCGCGGCGCCTTCGCCGGTCACCGAAATACTTGCGGTGAGCGCAGCATTGCAGCTGTTAGTCCTTTACGTTGTGCTCGGTATGCCATTTCATCGCAGAGGAAATCCTCCAAGCTCCGGCGGGGGAATGCGATCGTCGCTTGGGGAGAACCAGCGGGCGGGATAACGAGCGACAGTCGCGAGAGCCCGTTCCGTTATGTCGGGCGAATCTCGTCGGTAATGCCGCGATGACGAACGCGATAAAGTCGATGTCGGCGCGGGCCGCGTGGGGCTCGGAAGCTCAGGCGGCTCCCGCATTTGTCGGCCGCCAAGCCGAGCTCGACCGGTTGAGCGAGACGGTCCACAAAGCGTCTGCGTCATTCATCGTGGTATCAGCGCAAGACCGCCCGACACGCGGGGTGTCAGATCGCTACAATTACCGCCGGCTGACGGAGCCTTTGCTATTCTTTGTGGCTCTCGTAGTTCAGATCCCAAAAGAATCAACAGGATCGCGAATCCGACTATCCCGGCACAGCCCACCCCATGAGCGCGCGCCCCCACATCTTCCTGTCCTACAGCCGCGACGATCGAGCGACGGCCCGGCGGTTTGCCGAAGCCTCTGAGGCACAGGGCTTCAGTGTGTGGTGGGACGCCGCATGGCGTTCCGGAGAGGCGTGGGACCAGGAGATTGAAAAGGCGCCCAAATCAGCGTCCAGGACGCCATCGGCTCAACAAGCAACTGGAGTTCCCCTTGTCGGGCATCTTCATCAGCTACCGCCGCAGCGATAACCCGGACGCCACGGGGCGTATCTACGATCGCCTCGTCGCCGAGTTCGGCAAGGCGCAGGTGTTCAAGGATGTGGACTCGATTCCGCTCGGGCGGGATTTTCGCGGGCATCTGAACGACATCGTGGGCCACTGCGGGGTGATGCTCGCCATCGTGGGCCCGCACTGGACGGAGGCGCGCAACCCGGCGGGACAGCGGCGGCTGGAGGATCCGGATGACTTCGTGCGGATTGAGCTCGAGACCGCGCTCGTCCGCGACATCCCGGTGGTGCCGGTGCTGGTCGGTCATGCGCAGCTGCCGGTCGCCGCGGAGCTCCCGGGGTCCTTGGCCTCGCTGGTGTTTCGTCAGTCGATCGAGGTGCGGCCGGACCCGGACTTTCACAACGACGCGACGCGCCTGGTGACGGCGCTGCGGGCGATCGTGGACCCGGCGGCAGCGGCGGCAGAGCAAGCGGCTGCCGCGATCGCACGGCCTGCCCCAGCGACCGGCAGGCAGAGTAGTCGACGGCTGGGCTGGATCGTGGCCGTGGTACTGGGCATCATCGCCGGCGCGCTTTCAACTACCGCGATCCGGTATCTGCGCGAAGTGCCGCCACCGGAAACGCGCGTCGACATCGTCACCCCTGCCTCCTACCAGCCGGAATCGTTTGCACTTTCACCCGACGGGCGGCAGATCGTATTCGTAGCCTACGGTGAGGATAGCATTTCACGCCTGTGGCTGCGGTCGCTGGCGTCGACGACAGCGCAGCCGCTTGCCGGCACGGAGGGCGCAACCGATCCTTTCTGGTCCCCGGACAGCCGGTCGGTGGCGTTTTTCGCGAACGGCGAGTTGCAGCGCCTCGACCTCGGGGGCGGAGCGCCACGCCCCCTCGCTGCAGCCCCCAGTGAGAATGGCGGCGCATGGAGTGCGGACGGTGTCATCGTGTTCGCGCCGGGGCCCTTGGGGCCGTTGTCGCGCATCCCGGCCACGGGGGGCTCGGCGGTAGCCGCCACGAAGCTCGCGGCGAAACAGATCGCGCAAGGCTATCCGGTCTTCCTCGCTGATGGTCAGCATTTCCTATTCACAGCGGCGGGCACTTCGCCGGAGACGCAAGGGATTTATCTCGCCGCGCTCGGCACGACCGATATGCAGCAGCTCACTTCGGAGGCCGTAAGCCGCAGCGCCTCTCTCCCCTCGGGCTGGCTGCTGTGGGTACAACCCGGTGGCAACCTGACGGCGCAGCGGCTGGATCTCAAGCGGCAGAGGCTCACGGGCGATCCGGTGACGATCGCGGACGGAGTTGTCAACTATGCGCTTTCCGTATCGGCGACGGGGCTGGTGGCCTACCGCACGGGAGGAGGCAGTGGGCGGCGGCAACTGACGTGGTTCGATCGCGCCGGCAAGCCGCGGGGGGTGTTGGGCGACCCGGACGAGACTCTCCAGTACCCGAGCCTCTCGCCCGATGGGAAACGGGCCGTGGCGACCCGCACGGTGCAGGGGAACGAGAATATCTGGCTGCTCGACGGCACTCGCACGAGTCGCCTGACGTTCAATCCGGCCAATGTATTTCCGGTCTGGTCGCCGGATGGCCGCTCGATCGCATTTACTTCGACTCGAGGCGGATCAGGCGACCTCTATCGGGAGGCCGTGGATGGCTCGGGCACCGCGGTGCTGCTCGTGGCCTCGCCGCAGCCCAAGGCACCGACCGACTGGTCGAGGGACGGGCGGTTCTTGCTCTATTACAGCGTCGACCCGCAAACGAAAGATGACCTGTGGGTGCTGCCCATGACGGGTGATCAGAAGCCGTG
>JASHTA010000181.1 GCA_030040795.1 Gammaproteobacteria bacterium
GGCCGCCGCCCGGACCGACAGTCGACCGTCGCGGCAAGGTGAGGGACAGAGCACCGGTGTGCGTATAGGTTTTTTTTGGGCTCATCAATGAAAGCTTGACATGAAGTGGACGCCAGTGTCGTGTGCCGTGCACGCAAGCCTCTTGGTCGCTCTTGGGACGGCAGGACGGAGCCTGGCTCAACAAGAGCCCGTCCCGCCGGCGGCGCCTGCAGGCTCCGAAGCCCGGACACCCCTTGCGCCGCGCCGCCGCGCGCAGGCGAAGACTGCACCTGCAAGCGCCACCCAAGGTTCGGGGACCGCACAAGACTCGAAGGCCGCACAAAACTCAGGTGCCGCAAAGGACTCGCGGCCGAACGCATCGACACCGGGCAATAATGGGCAGCTCGTAACGGTGACCGTCTCGGCAAAGCGCCTGAACTTGATCGGCGTGGCGACAACGGCGAGCCAGGGTGTGGTCGTCAACAGCGAGATCACCCTGACGCCCGCCTTTCGGCCTGGCCAGGTTCTCGAGACCGTTCCGGGCCTCGATGTCACCACTCACAGCGGCGAGGGGAAAGCCAACCAGTACTTGATGCGCGGTTACAACCTCGACCATGGCACGGACCTCGCGGTGTTCGTCGACGGCATGCCCATCAACGAGCCGACCCACGCGCACGGCCAGGGCTACGCCGACATCAACTTCATGATTCCGGAGCTCGCGACCGACATCGCCTATACGAAAGGGACCTACTACGCCGACGAGGGGGATTTCGCCTCGGTCGGCTCGATCCACATCAACTATCTCGACACCGTTGCGGATCAAGCCTCGGTGACCGTCGGCACCGAGGACTTTCAACACTATCTCGTCGCCGGATCGACGCCGGTCGGCAGTGGAGACCTGCTCGGTGCGCTGGAGACCCAGCACTACGATGGACCGTGGACCACGCCGGGCGATCAGCGCAAGGTCAACTCCGTGCTCCGCTTCAGCTCGGGTGATGCCGACGAGGGCTTTACGCTGACCGCGATGTTCTATCACGATCTGTGGAACGCGCAGACCGACCAGCCCGAGCGAGCGCTCACCGAGGGCCTGATCTCCTCGCGCTGGAGCGAGCTCGATCCCTCGGATGCCGGCTATGCGCAGCGCTCGAGCCTCTCAGGGATGTTTCACGAAGCGCTCGGCGACGGCGTGCTCAGCGCCAATGCCTACGTGATCAGCAACCATCTGACGCTGTGGAATGACTTCACGCACTTCCTGGTCGACCCCATCGACGGCGACCAGGAGCAGCAGCATGAAGACCGCGCAACGGTCGGAGGAGATAGCAGCTATGCCTGGACGATGCAGATCGCGGGCATCAGCAACGACTGGCTGACAGGCGTGCACAGCCGCTTCGATTTCAACGACGTTGAGCGTATTCCGACCGAGGACCGCGTCCCGCTGACGGCCGCACAGCTGGCGGAAGTCGATTACCCCTCCTATTTCAGCGAGAACGACACGGTGCGCCTCAGCAGCGTCGCCGGCTACGTGCAAGACACGACGCACTGGACCGACTGGTTTCGCTCCGTGCTCGGCTTCCGGGAAGACTACATGTACGGCAGCGACGTAGGCACGTGGTACGGCACGGCGAGCCGTGCCCTGCCCGAGCCGAAGGCGAGCCTCATCTTCCGAGTGGCCCGGGATACCGAGCTTTATGCGAGCTACGGCATCGGCTTCCACAGCGACGATCTCCGCGGCGTGAACCAGGCAAAGATCGAAGGTCTTCCCGGCGCACCGCTCATCGCGAAGCAGACGGGGGAGGAAGTCGGTGTTCGCCAGGACTTCTTCGACCACAAGATCGCGACGACGGTGGCGCTCTACAGCCTCGATGCGCAATCGGAAACGACTTACGATCCGGACATCGGCCAGGACAGTGCCGGGCCGGGGAGCCACCGCACGGGCTTCGAAGTGAATATCACCTACCAGGTGCTGCGGTGGCTGGAGCTCTATGGCAGCTACTCCGGCGACCGCGCCCGGTACACCTCCCCGTACGACGACGGTACCGGCCATCTGGGCGAATACCTGCCGAACGCGCCCTTCGCGACCGGCCAGTTCAATCTCTACGTGATGAACCTGGGCCCCTGGAAGGCGGGGCTCGAGTATCGGTATCTCAGTAGTTTCCCGCTATCCTCCGGACCCTGCGTCGACTCGGCGGTCGCCGCCGATTTCGGACACGGCCTGACCTGCGCGGACGCCCCAACCTTGAAGAACACAGTCTTCGGTTCCGGCTACGGCGAGTGGAATGGCGACGTTCATTACGCATTCGGCCGGGGATGGAGCGCCGGGCTCGGGGTGTACAACATCCTCAACACCCGGGCGAACAGCATGGAATACTGGTACGTGGATCGCCTCCCAGGGGAGCCTTTGTACGGGCAAGCCGGTATTCACTTTCATCCCTTGGAGCCTCTTACGGCGCGCCTGACGATCGCGAAGATGTTCTGAGGATCCTCGTCGACCGCTCCGGAAATGTAACGCTGGCAGTCGCAGTCCTCTCATGAACGACCCGGCCGAACGAGAGGCGTTCGAGTTCTCGAGGCTGATTGAGCCCGTCGGGGCCGAAGCCTTTTTCGCCGAGTACTGGGAGGAGAGGCCGTTGCTGCTACAACAGCGCGGCGCCTCCCACTACGACTCCCTACTGTCGATCGAGGACCTCGAGGAATTCATCTCTCAAGCGGATGCCCGCTATCCTGCGATCAGACTCGCAAAAGGCGGAGCATACTTTCCGCCCGAGGCCTACACGCGGGATGTCCGCTACGGCGATGAGATATTCCGCGGCGTTCCGGACGTGGAGAGGATCTTCTCCGAGTACAGCAGCGGAGCCTCCGTCACCTTACCGGCGCTGCACCGCTCTTGGCCGCCGCTCAACCGGCTGTGCATGCAAATGGAAGCCGAGCTCGATCACTCGGTGCATACGAACGCTTATCTCACTCCGGCAGGCGTAGCGGGCTTCACGCCGCACTACGACACGCATGAAGTCTTCGTGCTGCAGATTGCGGGTCGCAAGCATTGGAAGGTTTACCCCCCGCCGCTCCCTCTCCCGCACCGCAGCCAGGTGTTCTCGCCGGAGCGGTACACGTTGCCCGCGCAGCCTTTGATGCAGTTCCAGCTTGAAGCCGGCGATCTGCTCTATCTACCGAGGGGCTACGTGCACACCACGACCACCGCCGAGCATTTCTCGGCGCATCTCACGATCGGCGTTACGGTTTATACCTGGGTGGAGCTCCTGTCCGAGCTGCTGCAGGGCGCGATAGGTCAAGTGGAATTTCGCAGGGCCCTGCCCCCGGGCTTTGTCCATCGCTCCGAGCGGCACTTGGCCATCGGGGAACGGTTCAAGCAGCTATTCGATGCGCTGGCCCGCAACATGGACACCGAGGCTCTCACCGACGGCTTTGTGCGTCGGATACGCGCGGGGCAACCGCGTCGAAGCGCGCGCTTCCAGGCTCAGACGGAACGGATCGGCCCACGCACGCCGCTGCGGATCGCGCCCGGGCGCGACTACCGGGTCATGACTGAAGGCGCCGAGCTGATCTTGGAGATCGACGGCCGGCGCGTGCGGCTACAGAGTGCCGTTGCGCCGGCGCTGACGGCCATCTGCC
>JASHTA010000182.1 GCA_030040795.1 Gammaproteobacteria bacterium
TTGTCGAGCAGGAACTCGATGGCGGCGAGCTCGTCCATCGGATGCAGGAGCTTGCGCAGGATCCACATCTTCGCGAGCTCGCCCGGATCGGTGATGAGCTCTTCCTTGCGCGTGCCGGAGCGGTTGATGTTCACCGCCGGGAACACGCGCTTCTCCGAGATCCTGCGGTCGAGGTGAATCTCGGAGTTGCCGGTGCCCTTGAACTCCTCGTAGATCACATCGTCCATCTTGGAGCCGGTGTCGATGAGCGCCGTGGCGAGGATGGTGAGGCTGCCGCCCTCCTCGATGTTGCGGGCGGCGCCGAAGAAGCGCTTCGGCCGCTGCAGCGCATTCGCGTCCACGCCGCCCGTCAGCACCTTGCCCGAGGAGGGCACGACGGTGTTGTAAGCGCGCGCGAGACGCGTGATGGAGTCGAGAAGGATCACCACGTCCTTCTTGTGCTCGACCAGCCGCTTCGCCTTCTCGATGACCATCTCGGCCACCTGGACGTGTCGCGCCGCGGGCTCGTCGAACGTGCTCGACACCACCTCGCCCTTCACGGTGCGTTGCATCTCGGTCACCTCCTCCGGCCGCTCGTCGATGAGCAGCACGATGAGGTACACCTCCGGCTGATTCGCCGTGATGGACGTTGCGATGTTCTGAAGCAGCATCGTCTTGCCGGCCTTCGGCGGAGAGACGATGAGGCCGCGCTGTCCCTTGCCGATCGGCGCGACGAGGTCGATCGTGCGAGCCGTCAGATCCTCGGTGGAGCCGTTGCCGCGCTCGAGCTTCAAGCGCTTGGTCGGATGCAGCGGCGTCAAATTCTCGAACAGGACCTTGTTGCGCGAGCTGTCCGGCGAGTCGAAGTTGATCTCGCCCACCTTGAGCAGCGCGAAGTAGCGCTCTCCGTCCTTCGGCGGGCGGATGAGTCCGGAGATCGTATCTCCCGTGCGCAGGTTGAAGCGGCGGATCTGGCTCGGGCTCACGTAGATGTCGTCGGGACCGGCGAGGTAGGAGCTGTCCGCCGAGCGCAGGAAGCCGAAGCCATCCTGCAGGATCTCGAGCACGCCGTCGCCGTAGATGTTCTCTCCGTTGCGGGCGTGCGCCTTGAGGATCGAGAAGATGATGTCCTGCTTGCGCGAGCGGGCCATGTTCTCGAGGCTCATCGACTCCGCAAGCTTGACGAGCTCGTTGATCGGCTTTTGCTTGAGCTCGGTGAGGTTCATCGAAGCGCGGGACTGCGTGAGCTCCGCGGGACTGATGACCTCCGCGTCGTCGCCGCCGTCGAACACGTCGATGTCGTTCATCATCTCGTCGGCGGGACGGCCGTTGCCGCGGTTGCCGTCGCGGTTGCCGTGGCGCGGGCCCTTGGGCCGGTTGCGGCCCTGATTACCGAGATAGCCCCTCACGGGTTGCTCCGCCTCGAGCTCCCGCTCGATGACCCGGCCCCGTCGAGATTGCTGTCCAGGAATGCGGAAAGCTGCGACTTCGACAGCGCTCCGACTTTCTGGGCCTCCACCGTTCCGTTCTTGAAGAGGATGAGCGTCGGGATGCCCCGGATGCCGAACTTCGGCGGCGTCTGCGGGTTCTCATCGATGTTCAGCTTCGCGATCTTCAGCCGGTCACGGTATTCGGCCGCGAGCTCATCGAGGATGGGGGCGATCATCTTGCAGGGGCCGCACCACTCGGCCCAGAAGTCGAGCAGTACGGGCTTGTCGGACTTGATTACGTCCTCGGCAAACGTGGCGTCGGTGGTGTGCACGATGTGCGGGCTACTCACGCGGTTCAACCTCCACTTAGGAGAGCACAGGGTTATTGGACAAGGCGTCGAAGCCTTCGAGCGGACACGGGGCGGAACGGCGAAAGCCGTGCCAGAAGCACCCGACAAACGGTTACACTACGTCTTAGGTGAGTACCGGTTTAAGCCTATTCAAGGAGAATCTGGATTGGCAGGTGCAGACTCCGGCGGCGTAGAGCCATCGCACGGGTCTCGCTGTCTTGAGTTCCTTTGTAGCGCTTCTCAGCACGCTTTTCAAGGGCCCGCTCGGCAAAAGGCGGCCCAGTACACGATCCCGACGCTATTGCAATGAAATTCCTAGCATCGTGCACGGGGCCGGCCGCGCCGGCCCCGCAAGATTCTGGCCGGCGGCCATGAAAATAGAACAGCATCCCAGTTCCCCGAGCTTCGAGTCCCTGGGGCTCGAGCCTGCGCTCATGCAGGGAATCCGCGACGCCGGCTTCCAGCAGTGCACACCCATCCAGGCGGAGACGCTCCCGATCGCCCTCGCCGGGCACGACGTGGCGGGGCAGGCGCAGACGGGCACGGGCAAGACGGCGGCCTTCCTCATCGCGATGTACCATGCCCTCGCGGCGCGGCCGGCGGCACACGGCCGCTCCCCGACTTCCATCCGGGCTCTCGTCGTGGCGCCCACCCGCGAGCTCGCCGTGCAGATCCATCGCGATGCGGAGATCCTCGGCCGCCACCTGGGCCTCAAGCTCGCGCTCGTCTACGGGGGCACCGACTACGACAAGCAGCGCCGGCAGATCGCGGAGGGCGCCGATGTGCTGATCGGCACGCCGGGCCGCATCATCGATTACTTCAAACAGCGCGTGTTCGACATGCGCCACGTGCAGGTGCTCGTCCTCGACGAGGCCGATCGCATGTTCGATCTCGGATTCATCGCCGACATCCGCTACATCCTGCGGCGCTTGCCGCCCCCGGACCGGCGGCTGTCGATGTTGTTCTCCGCCACGCTCTCCTACCGGGTCCTCGAGCTCGCCTACGAGCACATGGCGAGCCCGGAGCTCATCCGCATCGAGCCGGACAAGCGCACGGTCGACCAGGTCCGCCAGGTCATCTACTACCCCGCCACCGAGGAGAAGATTCCCCTCCTGATCGGCCTGCTGCGCCGGAGCGAGGCCAAGCGCACGCTGGTGTTCACCAACACCAAGCGCGGCGCGGAGCGCCTGGAGCACGTGCTCCGCGCGAATGGCTTTCACGCCCAGGCGATCTCGGGGGATGTGCCGCAGCGAAAGCGCCTGCAGTTCTTGCGGGACTTTCACAACGGCGACCTCGCCGTGCTGATTGCAACGGATGTCGCTTCGCGCGGACTGCACATCCCGGAAGTGAGCCACGTGTTCAACTTCGACCTGCCGCAGGATCCAGCCGACTACGTCCATCGGATCGGGCGGACGGCCCGCGCGGGCGCGGACGGCGACGCCATCAGCTTCGCCTGCGAGGAGTTCGCCATCTCGCTGCCGGACATCGAGGAGTATCTCGGCCACAAGATTCCGGCCGCCGCGATTGCACCGGACCTGCTGAGCCAACCGATCGCGCCGAGCCGTGCCTCACACGGCGAATCGGATAGCGCCGGCGGTCCGCGCGGACGTCCTGGCGGCGGACGCGGACGCGGGCGCGGTAGGCGTGGCCCCCCGCATCGCGGCCGTTCCGGCCATCCCGCGGGGCGCTGAGCGTCGGCGGACCGCGCAAGCGCGTAAGAGAGCGGATGGGGGTATGATGCGCGGACCTGGCTGCGGGCCGCTTCCCTTTCCGGCTATGGCGGACACCGAAGACAACGTCGATCGCCAGCTGTTCCGCAACATGGAGAAGTTGCGCCAGCTGCGTATCGAGCACCGCGATCTCGATGAGATCATCGCGCGGATCACGCTCGACATCCATGCCGATGAGCTCCAGCTGAAGCGCCTGAAGAAGCGCAAGCTCATGCTCAAGGATCAAATCACGCGGCTCGAGAGCGAGCTCATCCCCGACCTCAACGCATAGCGCCTCGCCCGCGCCAATGCCGCTTCCCGTCTCCCCGAGCGTCGTCATTCCGGACAGCGACATTGCGCTGTCGTTCGTACGCTCGTCCGGCCCGGGCGGCCAGAACGTCAACAAGGTCGCCTCGGCGGTACAGCTGCGCTTCGACCTCGCTTCAACCGCCGCACTCGACCAGCGCGTCAAGCACCGGTTGCGTGGGCTCGCGGGCCACCGGCTCACCGACGACGGCGCCATCCTCATCGTCGCGCGGAACCACCGCACTCAAGAGCGCAACCGGGCCGAAGCGCTCGAGCGTCTGAGCGAGCTCGTGCGGCGTGCGCTCATCGAGCCGCGGCCGCGCAAGCCCACGCGGCCCACGCGCGCATCGAAGGCGCGGCGTCTCGAGGGCAAGACTCGTCATGGCCGCAACAAGCGGCTGCGCGGGCGCGTGAGCTGGGAAGGCTGACGCGTGAGCTGCGAGGGCCGACGCGTGCTCGAGCTCTATCACTTCGGTGCGGTGGCCAATTCCCTGAAGCCCCTGCTCTGCCTTCTCGAGAAGCAGCTCGAGTTCGCGAGTCATCAACTCGCCGGCTCGAGATTCGAGCAGTACTCGCCCGAGTTCCTGAAGATCAATCCGCTGGGCCAGGTGCCCGTGCTCGTGCACGACGGCAAGGTCGTCACCGAGTCGACGGTCATCAACGAATACCTCGATGACGTCTTTCCGCAGGTTCCGCTGCGGCCATCGGACCCGTACGAGCGCGCCCAGATGCGAACCTGGACGAAGTTCGTCGACGAGTACTTCTGCCCCGCGCTCACGATCATCGGGGCGCACGGCGCCCGCGATTACGCGCGGCGGATCCCGAAAGAGGAGCTCGAGCGGGTGCTCGCGCGCATCCCGCTGAAAGAGGTGCGGGATAAGTGGGCGACCATCGCGGGGAGCTCCTACTCGGATGATGCGCTCGGCGATGCCCGGCGCAAGCTCGGTGTTTGCGTGCAGCGGATGGAGAGCGCGCTGGCCCACTCGCCGTGGCTGGCCGGCCAGAGCTACTCCCTGGCCGACATCGATGTGTTCTCGATGGCGGCGGCGCTGCCCGGCGTCCTGCCGGATCGGGCCAACCCGACGGCGAGCCCTCGCTTCATGGACTGGCATGCCCGCATGAGCGAGCGGGCCGCCGTCAAGGCGCTCTATGCCGCGTATCCGCGGCGCCCTGCGCCGCAGCGGGCGCAATAGCCAAGCATCCCCGACGGTCGTCGATAGTGGGTGATGAAGGCGACTTCCGAGCTATATCGCCTGCACGCTCTTCAGGCGCAAGACCTCGCGAACGTACGGCCGCACGCCGAGCCAGATGATGGCGAGCGAGACGGGACCGATGAAGGCCTGCATGGCAACCAGCGCGTAGCGCAGCTCGCTCTCGGCGCGGAACACGTCATCCGTGAGCACCGCGGCGACCGTTGGCCCGAGGCCCATACCGATCACGTTGAAGATGAAGAGGTACAGCGCCGTCACCTGGCCCCGCATTTGATTCGGCGTCACGATCTGCAGCGCCGCATTCTGCGACGCTCCGCCCATCCCGAGCGGCAGGGCTGCGATCGCCGCGCAAAGCACCGCGAACCAGGGGTTGGGCATGAGGGGCAAAGCGATGTTCGCCGGAATGCCGATCAGCCTCGAGAGGATGACGACGCGCAGCGGCGCCTCCTCGCCCCGGGACCGATCGAACCGCTCGGCCATCCTCACTCCGATCCACAGTCCAATGGGCATCGCGATGAGCTGCTCTATTCCGAGGATCATTCCAATGCGCGCGGGCAGCCAGCCGTACGTGCGCTGATAGAAGGCGGGCATCCAGGACGCGGTACCGAGCGCGAGCGCACCGAGGGTCAGCCCGAGGAACATCGGGGCGAACACGGGCCACTTGAGCGCGAGATATTTGACGACGGACGTGAGCGACACCTTGAGCTGTCCGACCGCCGCGAGGCCCCGGCGCCTCGGCTCGCGTACGGTGGTCGCCATGACCAGCGCAACCACGAGCCCCGGCAGCCCGACGGCGATGAACACGAGCTGCCAGCTGTGGATGACGATCAGGCCGCCGAGCGCGACCGGCGGCCGGCCGAGCAGGAGGTGGATCACGAATCCGCCGAGCAGCGAGGACAGGCCGGTCCCGGCGACGACCCCGAGCTGCATGACGGCGATGCCGCGCGGCAGGCGCTCCTTCGGGAAGGAGTCGGCGATCAGCGAGAACGTCGCGGGACCATTGACGGCCTCGCCCGCGCCCACCATCA
The DNA here is from genome assembly GCA_030040795.1 of Gammaproteobacteria bacterium. Lineage (GTDB taxonomy): Bacteria > Pseudomonadota > Gammaproteobacteria > Steroidobacterales > Steroidobacteraceae > JASHUC01. The sequence goes on from JASHTA010000182.1 coordinate 6,014, forward strand.
CGCGGCTCGCGAACAGCTGCCAGAAGCCCTGCGCGATGCCGCAGCAGGCGGTCGCGAGGCTCCACACGGCGAGGCCGATCGAGAGGATGATCGTGCGGCGGTTGCGGTCGATGTAGCGCGCGACCGGGATGCCGATGAACGTGTAGAACAGCGCAAAGGCGGGCCCGAGCAGCAGGCTCATCGCCGTGTCGGTGAGGTGCAGATCGCGCTTGATCGGCTCGACGAGGAGCGACAGGATGCCGAGGTCGAGCTGCGCGAACATGACCGTCAGCGCCAGCACGAACATCGTGTACCACGCGGCGCGCGGCGTGGGCCACGACTCGCTCGCCGACGGGCAGCTCCTGGGTGTCACGTTTTACATCGCAGGGGTCCGGCCCGTCCGGCCCGCCTCAGGAGAGGACCGACGCCATCTTGCTGCGCCCCGCTTCCATCGTCTCGCGCACCGGGTTCGGCATCTCAAGCGCGGCGCGCACGCCCGGCCGCGCCGACATGCGCTCGTGCCACGCCATGAGCTTCGGAGTGTCCTTCGCGTTGACGAGGCTCGGGGACATCCGCGGCATGCCGGCCGCCATGGCGAAGCAGCTCGCATCGGCAAGCGAGAACGCGGCTCCCGCGAGCCACGGAGTCTCCCCGAGCTGCTTTTCCATGCGCGCGATCGAAGTGCGCACCTGGCGGCTCCAGTCGTCCAGCTGCTCCTGGGTGTAGCCCTGCCTCGCGGACGTTCGCCACTTGTCCTGCTGCTCCTTGAGCGGGATGCGCGCGATCTTCGCCTCGAACTCCTCCGGGGTGAGCCGGTCGGTGATGTTGCGAATCATGTGATGCCAGGCGATGAAGCTCAGCGCCGGGCAGAAATACTCGTCCACGAACTTGGTCCACACGCGCATCCGCGCGCGCCAGTAGGGATCGGCCGGACGGAGCGCCGGTCCCTCGAATACCTCGTCGAGGTACTCGTTGATCACGGTGGACTCGGTGATCACCTTTCCGTCGTGCAGGAGCGCGGGAACCTGGCCGTTCGGATTGATCTTCACGAAGGCCGGCTCGTGCTGCTCGAACTTGTGCAGATTGACGAAGTGGCTCGTGAAGGGGACGCCCTTCTCCTTGATGGCGATGAGGGTCTTCAGCGAGTTGGCAGCCGGCTCGGCGTGATAAAGTTCCAGCATGGGCGTCTCCGGGTAAAGCGGGTCGGCAAGCATGGCTCCGCGGCCGCTCGTGTTGTCAAGGGGCGCACGAGTGCGCGGCACTCATGGGTGGGCAGCGCTCATGTGTGCGCGGTGATCATGGGTGGGCAGCGCTCATCGGTACGCGGTGCTCACGAGTGCGTCACCTGCAGGATGCTGTGGCGGATCTCCGCGCTCAGGACCAGCTGCGCATCCGCGGCCACCTCGGCGAGAACCTGATCGAACTCGAGCGCGCCCGATCCGGAGCTGCGCACCACTCGGCGCTCGCGCAGC
>JASHTA010000019.1 GCA_030040795.1 Gammaproteobacteria bacterium
CTCACCACGGCGACGCCCAACATCCGGATTGCGGGCCGCGAGTTCGGTCAACTGCTCAACAAGCCGAAGTGCCCGGAATGCCGGCCCGACGATGCGGTGCTGCACGAGGAGCCGGGACGCGTCTGGGTCGCGCCGGCGAAGCTCGCCGGCACCGTGCTCTCTCTTCCGGTAGAGCCGAGCGATGCTCAGGCGAGCAGCGAACGACCGCCGCGCGGGCGCGGCTCATGAGGCGCGGGTGACTGATGAACTGCGCGGCTCATGAGGCCGGCATACGGCTCGAAGCGCGAGTGCGCAGCCACGCGAGACTGTCCGCGGTTCGGCTGCTCGAGGGGTGGTATTCCGCACCGACCCAGCCGTCGTAGCCGCTGCGCTCGATTACGCTGAAGATCCGGTCGAAGGGCAGCGTCCCCGTGCCGGGCTCGTGGCGCCCCGGACAGTCGGCGAACTGCACGTGAGCGACGTGACTGCGGACCGCCGCGAACGCGGCGTCCGGCTCCAGCCCGAGGCGCGCCGCGTGATACACATCGAACTGTAGGCGCACCCGCCGATCGCATCGGGAGAGAACCTCGACGGCGAGATCGAAGCTCGGTACGCAGTATCCCGGCACATCGAATGGATTGACGGTCTCGAGAAGCGCGCGGGCGCCCGCGGTATCGAACACCTCGGCGGCGAGGGAGAGATGCTCGGCGAGCAGTCCCAAACAGTCCGTGCGCTCCTCGGGCGCGGCACGGCCCGCGAGCACGTTGATGCAAGGGGTGCGCAGCGCCTGGGCGTATTCGGCCGCGCGGCCGAGCTCCGCTCGAAAGATCTCCGCGTGCTCACGCCGGCACGCCATGCCGGGAGCGGTCCGATCCGGTCCCATCGGCGCGTTGATGAGGATGACCGGCATGCCTGCCGCGTCAGCGGCACGAGCGAGATCTGCCGCCGGGAACTCGTACGGAATCTGGATCTCCACGGCGCCGAACCCTGCGTTCCGCGCCGCGGCGAAGCGCTCGAGCAGCGGCAGCTCGCGAAACATCAGGCTCAGGTTGGCGGAGAAGCGGATCATCGGGGTGGGGGCAGGGTTGCGTGTGGACGCGGATTTGCGCGTGGGCGCATTGAAGCCCGGCAATGAGCGCCACGCAATTAAAGCCACGCAATTAATGCCGGGCAATTAAAGCCTTGACAATAACAGCCTAGGCAACTATAGTACGCGCCATGGCCGCTCATCATCCAACGGCGCTCAAGGACGCGGTGCCCGCGGTACCGGAGGTCTACGAGCCCGGTGCCTACGAGCCGTGCAAGGGCATCGCCAATCTCATCGGGCGTGTGCGCACCGAGATGCTGAGCACGCTCGATGAAGCGCTCGGGGCCGACGAGCAGCTCGCGCGCTGGGAGCTCACGGCCGCTCAATTCATCGTCATTGCTCGGCTGGCCGGGAGCGCGGAGAGCAAGTCGGCGTCGGATCTCTGCAAGAGCATCTCGTACGATGCCGGGGCGATGACGCGAATGATCGACCGCCTGGAAAGCAAGGGCCTCATCCGGCGCGAGCGTTGCCCGAACGACCGGCGCCTCGTGTATCTCGAGCTGACCGAGGAGGGGCGCGCGGCGTATCCGCGCATGAAGGAGATCTCGAGGAAGAGGCTCAACGGCTTCCTGCGCGGCTTCACGCGGAGCGAGGCGCGCCAGCTCGAGGGGTTCCTGCATCGCATGCTGGAGAACGGCTGAGTTTTTTTGCGGTAATAGTTGCCTAGGCATTTTCAGTCTAGGCATATGTCGTCAGGGCATAAGTCGCCAAGGCAAAAGGAAATGGAGCGCGGGATCGTCGGAACGGGAATCGTGAGTCGCCGGATCGCTCGATACGCGATCGGAGGCGTACTCGCATCGGTGCTGCTCGCATCCGCGCTGCTCGCTGCCGGTTGCGTCACGTCCGCGGGACTTTCGCCGCAAGCTCGGGTCGCTGGCCCCGGCGACCTCACCGTCTCTCGGAGCCTGGGCGACGCGGCCGTGAGCGCCGCAAGCTGGCCGGGCGACCGGTGGTGGACACGCTTCGGCGATCCACAGCTCGATCGGCTGATGTCCGACGCTCTCGCGCGGAGCCCGACGTTGAAGGAGGCCGAGGCACGGACGCGTGAGGCGCTCGCCGCTGCGAGCGGCGCGGACTCGATGCGCTTTGCGCAGATCGACGCGGGCGCCTCGAGCGTTCGCGAGCTGTTCCCGGCGCAGTCGCTGGTTCCACCACCTTATGGCGGCACGTGGAATACCCTGAACGAGCTCAGCGCGAGCCTCGCGTGGGACATCGACTTCTGGGGCAAGAACCGATCGGCGTATGAAGGGGCGCTCGGCGAGGCGCGCGCCGCCGCGCTCGATGAGCGCGCTGCGCGAGTGACGCTCGCCGCCAGCATCGCGCACGCGTACGTCGCCCTCGAGCACGCTTACCTGCAGCTCGATGTGGCGCAGTCGCTTCTGCAGGACCGCGAGCAGATCTACGCGCTCACCGAGCAGCGCAATGCCGCGGGGATCGATTCGCAGCTCGAGCTGAAGCAGGCGCAATCGGCGCTTCCCGATGCGCGCGAGAGGATCACCCGGCTCCACGAGGAGATCGGGCACACACGCAATGCCCTCGCAGCGCTGCTCGGCGAGGGGCCGGACCGCGGACTGGCGATCTCGCGGCCGGCGCTGCGCGCGATCTCGGGTGCCGAGCTTCCGAGCCGGTTGCCCGCCGAGCTTCTCGGACGCCGGCCCGACATCCTCGCGCTTCGGTGGCGGATCGAGGCCGCGCGCCATGGAATCGACCATGCGAAGGCCGAGTTCTATCCGGATGTGAGCCTCACGGCGCTCGTCGGGCTGCAGAGTCTCGGCCTCTCGGCATTCGCGACGGCTGCGAGCCGCGAGATCGGAGCGGGACCCGCGATCACGCTGCCCATCTTCGATGCGGGCCGTCTCCGTGCCGGCCTCTCGGCCCGCGACGCCGAATACGACTGGGCCGTCGACCGCTACGACCAGGCGCTCGCCGATGCGATGCGCGAGGTGGTGGATCAGATCGTCTCCTTCGACAGCGTGACCGAGCAGCAGGCCGAGCAGCGCGAGGGCCTCGCGACGGCCGACGACGCATACCGCCTCGCGCTCCTGCGCTATCGGGAAGGCCTCGGCAATTACTTGCAGGTTCTCACGACTCAAACCCAGCTTCTCGCGCAGCGCAGTCTCGACGCCGATTTGCGGGCGCGCACGTGGGATGTGTCGATCGATCTCGCGCGCGCACTCGGCGGCGGGCTCGCCGCGGTGGAGCATTGAAGGTGGAGCATCAAAGATGAGCAGGGAAAACAGAGCACCTACGGCCTCCTTCTGGAGCGTTCCGCGCTGGCGGTGGCTTTCCGTGTCCGCCGCCGCGTTCGTGTTGGTCGCTGCGGCGTACACCACCTACTGGGCGACAGACGGGCGGTATCACGAAACGACGGACGATGCGTACGTCGACGGGAACGTCGTGCAGATCACTCCTCAGATCTCGGGCACGGTGACGCAGATCGGCGCGGACGACACGCAATTCGTGCGCAGGGGCGAGCCGCTCGTGCAGCTCGATCCGGCGGATGCGAAGGTCGCGCTCGACGAGGCCGATGCCCAGCTCGCGCGCACCGTGCGCCAGGTTCGCGGCCTCTTTGCGACCACGGAGCAGCTGCGCGCCGCCGTCGAGATTCGGGAATCGGACCTCGAGATGGCGCAGAAGGACCTGGCGCGCCGCGAGAAGCTCGCGAGCTCCGGAGCCATCTCCGGCGAGGAGCTTCAGCATGCCCGCGACGCCGTGCGGAGCGGTGAGGCCGCGCTGCTGGCGGCGCGCCAGCAGCTCGCCGCCAACCGCGCGCAGGTCGATGGAACGACGCTCGAGGATCATCCCGACGTGCGCGACGCGGCCTCCGCCGTGCGCAGCGCGTACCTCGCCTACCGCCGAACGGTGCTGCCGGCGCCCGTCTCCGGATTCGTGGCGAAGCGCAACGTGCAGCTCGGGGAGCGCGTGAGCCCCGGCATCCCGCTCATGTCCGTCGTGCCGCTCGACGAGGTCTGGGTGGACGCCAACTTCAAGGAGCCGCAGCTCGCCTCCATGCGGGTGGGCCAGCCGGTGACGCTGACCGCCGACCTTTACGGCGGGAGCGTCCGCTACCACGGTCGAGTGGAGGGGTTCGGAGCGGGTACCGGATCGGCGTTCGCGTTGCTGCCGGCGCAGAACGCGACGGGCAACTGGATCAAGATCGTGCAGCGCGTGCCCGTGCGCATCGCGCTCGACGCTCGGGATCTCGCCGCCCATCCGCTGCAGATCGGGCTCTCGATGAAAGTGGACGTGAGCATCCGCGACCGCGGGGGCCCGCGCCTGCCCGAGGTGACGCGCACCGCTCCGGCATACTCGACGAGCGTGTTCGACTCCGGCGACCGGGGGGCCGAGGCGCGCGTGCGCGCCATCATTGCCGCCAATGAGTCCGGAGCCGGCCGTGCGAGCTCCCGGGCGCAGCACGCGCTGCTCGCCGTGGAGCGTCCCCGTGGCTTCTGACGGCGAGCTGCGTCCGCTCGAAGGCGCGCGGCTCGCGATCGGCACCGTAGCGCTGTCCCTCGGTGTCTTCATGAACGTGCTCGACACATCCATCGCGAACGTGTCGCTGCCGGCCATCGCGGGCGACCTCGGCGTATCGCCGGATCAGGGCACCTGGGTGATCACCTCGTTCGGCGTCGCAAACGCCATCTCGCTGCCGCTCACCGGATGGCTCACGCGCCGGGTCGGGCAGGTGCGGCTGTTCACGGCATCCACGTTCCTGTTCGTGCTCGCCTCGTTCCTCTGCGCGCTTGCGCCCTCGTTCAGCCTTCTGCTCTTGTTCCGGGTGATGCAGGGAGCGGTGGCGGGACCGATGATTCCGCTCTCCCAGTCGCTCCTGCTCTCGAGCTATCCCAAGTCGAGGTCCGGATCGGCGCTCGGGGTGTGGTCCATGACTTCGCTCGTCGCGCCGGTGGTCGGGCCGCTGCTCGGCGGCTGGATCACGGACAACATCTCCTGGCCCTGGATCTTCTATATCAACGTGCCGTTCGGCCTCGCCGCCGGCGCCGCCACCTGGATCGTGTATCGCAAGCGCGAGACGCCGACGGCGACTGCGCCCATCGACCGGATCGGTCTCGGCCTTCTCGTGCTCTGGGTCGGCGCGATGCAGGTGCTGCTCGATCAGGGCAAGGATCTCGACTGGTTCAACTCTCCCGAGATCGTGACGCTCGCGGTGATCGCAGCCGCCGGCTTCGTGGCGTTCATCATCTGGGAGCTGACCGACGAGCATCCGGTCGTCGATCTCGCCCTGTTTCGCGGGCGGAACTTCTGGGTGAGCACACTCGCGATGCTGCTCGCCTACGGCGCCTTCTTCGGCAACGTCGTCCTGCTGCCCCTGTGGCTGCAGCAGTACATGGGCTACACCGCAACGCTCGCGGGCCTGGTGCTCGCGCCCGTCGGAATATTCGCCGTGTTCCTGACGCCGCTCGTGGGCCGCACCATCGATCGCATCGATCCTCGCCTGTTCGTCACGGCGTCGTTCGCGATCTTCGCGCTGGTGCTCGTCATGCGCAGCGACTTCGACACCGATGCGCCTCTTTTCACGCTGCTCGTGCCGACCGTCATCCAGGGCGCGGCGATGGCGTGCTTCTTCGTCCCGCTGATCTCGCTCGGGCTCTCCGGACTTGCCCCGGAGCGCATCCCTGCCGCCGCGGGTTTGATGAACTTCGCGCGGATCACTGCCGGCTCGTTCGGCACCTCGGTCGTCACCACGCTCTGGGATCGGCGCGCAACGCTGCATCATGCGCAGCTGGTCGAGCATCTCACGCCGGGGAGCCCCGCCTCGGCGCAGGCGCTCGCGCACCTGCAATCGAGCGGCCTCGGCACGGACCAGAGCTATGGCCTGCTCAATCGCATGGTGGACGTTCAGGCGTTCATGCTCTCGGCGAACGATATCTTTTACGCTTCTGCCATTCTCTTCCTGGTCCTGGTCGCGGTGATCTGGCTCGCGCGTCCCGCGGCCGCCGGGGCGGCCGCGGCGGCCGGAGGCGCTCACTGATTTCAAGGGAACCCGGCGCCGAACGGGGATTTCTAATCAGCGCGTCCCCGCGTGGCGCCCGGCGCCAAAGGAGCTTCGCCATGAGCACGGCTTACCTGGAATCCCGATCCGCTGAAGCCGCCGCCTACGGTGGCTTGGTCGATGCCATCGGTGGGATCGCCACCGCGGTCCTCGCCATCATCGCTCTCACCGGATATGCGCCCGACATGCTTGGCGCGATCGCCGCCATCGTGTTCGGCGCAGCGCTTCTCATTCAGGGCGGCACTCTGCTCTCGGAGTACTCGGGCCTGCTCTTTCCGAGCGGCACGGTCGCCTCGTCGGCGTCGTCGGAATCGTTCGCGGGCGATGGGCTTGCCGCAATGTTTCTCGTTGGAGCCTCCGGCATCGTGCTCGGGATCCTCGCTCTGCTTCGCATCGCCCCAGCGACCCTCATTGCGGTCGCCGTGATCGCCTTTGGGGCCGCGCTCGTGATGAGCAGTGGCTCGGTGCGGCATCTGTATCGGCTGCAGACCGTGGCCCGGCGAACGTCGGGCAGGCAGTCCGGCCACGAGTTCGTCGCGGGCGAGATGGCGTCCGGATCGGCGGGCGTCCAGCTCGTCGTGGGACTCACCGCGATCGTGCTCGGAATCCTATCGGTTGCGGGAGTGCATCCGGCGACTCTGACGCTCGTGGCGCTGCTCGTGGTGGGCATCACGGTGATCCTCACCGGAACCACCGTGAGCGGCATGATCATGAGTTTCATGCGGCCCGAGCGCACGGTGTCCTGATGGGGTCAGGACCCGACGGGGTCCGGACCTGATGAGGTCCGGACTCAGCTGATGAGGTCCGGACTCAGTATCCCAGCTTGAGATCGACGACGGAGAGCATCTTGTCGCCCGCGGCGTACCGGCGAAGATTCTCCCGGACGATGATCCAGCGGTCGACATCGGGCAAGTCCGTACGGCCGGCGATATGAGGACTCACGATGACGTGAGGCGCGCGCCATAGCGGGTTGTTCGGCGGCAAAGGCTCGGGCTCGACCACGTCGAGCCCGGCCCCGCCCAGCCGGTGCTCATCGAGCGCTTTCACGAGATCCGCCGTCACCACGCTTGCGCCCCGAGCGACGTTGATGAACAGGGCGGTCGGCTTCACGACCGCGAAGAACTTCGCATTGAAGAGTCCCGTCGTCTCGGGGGTAAGGGGCGCGGTGTTGATGATGACATCGGCGGTCCTGGCGAGGGCGAGCAGCTCATTGGGCTCGCCGACGTAGCTCACGAAATCCGGTCCCTGGTGCCCGTGCTCTCGGGTCGCGATGACTCTCATGCCCAGCGCGTGCGCCCGCATGGCGACATCCGTGCCAATGCCTCCCAGACCCACCACGAGCATCGTCTTGCCGGAGAGCATCTCCATGCGCGCGCGCGCCGCATCCGCGGGATTCCAGCGCGCCTCCGCGGTGTCCTTGGCAAAAACGTCGAGCCCATGCGCGAGCGCGAGAGCAAGCGCAACGGCATCCTCCGCGATCGCGGAGGAGTCAACGCCGCGCATGTTCGTGATGAGAATGTTGCGGCGGTGCACGGAAGGGATGTCCACGCAGTTCTCGACACCGGCGGCGAGCGACAAGATCCAACGCAGCTGCCGGGCGGCATCGATGATTCCGCGGTCGCAGATCTCCGGGTTGAAGCCGATGATGACGTCGGCGTCGGCTGCTGCGGCGATTGCTGCCGCGCGATTCGGGGCACTGACGAAGCGTGCGTGAGGGACCGCGGCCGCGAGCGCATCGCGCTGAGCGGCGCTGCGCCGATCGAAGGCCAGAAGCAGCACTTTGCGAGGCTCACGCCAGCTCTTGCGCTCGCGCACCGGCGTCGGGGCTTCCTCGAGCCGCAATTGTGCGATGACGGCCGCAGCGGACGGGGCCGCGGTGGCGGCCGATGCACCGTTCCAACACCCCATGCCGGTTGCGGCGAGGAGCGCGATGACGGTGCGGCGGTGCATGAGCATGAGCTACTTCGCCGAGCCGAGCAGCTCGGCTCGATGGCGCGCGAGAAACTCCCGCAGGCTCATCGGCGGCCGTCCGGTGAGCTTCGCGACCGCATCGCTCGTCACACTGAGGGTCGGGCCGCCCAATCCGCGCCGCGGGCCCGGCGTACCGCTGCCTGCGGGCTTGAGCTCGATGGACTTTCCGGTGACGGCGCTTACCGCGGAAGCCAGCTCACGAGTGCCGATGAGCGCCGGGCCGGTGATGTCGTAGACCTTGTCGTCGTGGCCCGGGGTGACGAGCACTGCGGCGGCAGCGGCCGCGCAGTCCTCTCGTGCGACGTATCCGATGCCGCTCTCTCGCGCAGGCACCACGGCGCTGCCGGTCGCAACCATCTTCGCCGCCTGCGGAATCACCTCCTCCATATAGATGGAATTACGCAGCATGGTCCAGGCGACACCGCTCTCCCTCAGGATCTGTTCCGTACGGTAATGATCGCTCGCGAGTCCGGTCCGGGCTCCCCGGCTGAGGCCGATATACGACGTGTAGGCGATGTGCTTGACGCCGTCCGCCACCGCTGCCTCGATCGCGTTCTGGTGTGCGACGGGTCGGGGCACGGCGCTGAAGCCGATGCTGATGAGCAGCATGCGTGTGCCGCCTGCGAACGCCTTTCTCAGCGACTCGGGCTTGGTGAAGTCGCCGTAGCGAACGCTCGCGCCCAGTTTGGCGTAACGCGCGAGCCGGTCGGGCGTCCGCGTGACGAGGATGAGGCGGCTTGCCGGGATGCCCCGCGCGAGCAGCGCTTGTACCGTGAGCTCGCCCAGGTGCCCTGCGGCGCCGGAGATGATGATCCGATCGCCCCGTGCCCCCGGCGTGTGGCCGGCCGCGCCGGATGAGAACGGGAGGGCCCATCCGAGGAGGACGAGGGCGAGCACGGAGCGTCGCGCGAGACTCGCTGTTGCGTTCGGCATAGAGTTGCGGCCGGGCGAGTATAGGGCAAAGATTCGGCCTGGACCACGTACGTTCCTCTCCGGAGAGACTCATGCAGCTTTACTACAGTCCCGGTGCCTGCTCGCTGGCACCCCACATCGTCCTGCGCGAGGCCGGCCTCAACTTCGAGCTGAAGAAAGTGGACTTCCGCACCAAGCAGATAGACGGTGGAGGAGACTTCACCCAGATCAACGGGAAGGGCTACGTGCCCGCGTTGAGGCTCGACAGCGGGGAGATTCTGACGGAAGGCCCCGTGATCCTGCAGTACATCGCCGATCGGCGGCCCGACAGCGGACTCGCGCCGAAGGCCGGCACGCTCGAGCGCTACCGGCTCGAGGAGTGGCTCGCCTTCGTCAGCTCCGAGATCCACAAGTCCTTTGGGACGCTCTTCAACCCGAGCCTCTCGGCGGACTGGAAGGCCGGCGTCACGGCGACGCTCACCAAGCGCTTGGATTGGCTCGATCCGCAGCTGCGCGGGCGCAGCCATCTGCTCGGAGATCCGTTCACGGCTGCCGACGCCTACCTCTTCACGACGCTCAGCTGGGCCCCGCACGTCGGCATCGACCTTGCGAAGTGGCCGGCGCTCGCGAGCTTCACGAAGCGTGTCGCCGGCCGGCCGAAGGTCATCGAGGCGCTGCGCGCCGAAGGACTCGTGCAGTAGTCGCTCGCGGCGCGCCGCGGATGCGCGCTGGGCGCCGGGGTCGGAGAGGGGAGCGGCGGGAGCGCGGAATCCAGCCGTCAGGCCGTCGAGCCGGCTGGACGAGCCGTGCGCTGGCTGAGCTTCGTTTCCATCCACCTGCGAACGCGGCGGGCATCGGCGACTCGCGTGTACTTGCCGAAGGAGTCGAGCAGGACGATGGCGACGGTGCGGCCGTCGATCACGGCCTGCATGACCAAGCATCGTCCCGCCGCGGAGATGTAGCCCGTCTTCTGCACGATGATCTTCCAGGCGCGATTGGCGACGAGCGAGTCCGTAGTGCGGAACTCGACCGGGCGGCGGCCGACGCGCACGGTGTAGTGCCGGTCCGTCGAGTACTCCCGGATGAGAGGATATTTCGCGGCGGCGTCGACCAGCTTCGAGAGGTCGTCGGCGCTCGCGACATTGTCGCTCGAGAGGCCCGTCGGCTCGACGAAGCGCGCCGTCGCCATGCCGAGCGACCGGGCCTTGGCGTTCATGGCGCGCACGAATGCCGGCAAGCCGCCGGGATAGGTCCTTCCGAGGGCATGCGCGGCGCGATTCTCCGATGACATCAGCGCGAGGTGCAGCAGTTCCGCGCGCGTGAGCCGCGTGCCGATCCTCAAGCGGGAGGCCGCACCCCGTCCGACGGCGCAGTCGTCGCGCGTGATCTCGAGTACCTCATCGAGGGGCTGCCTGCCGTCGATGACGACCATCGCGGTCATGAGCTTGCTGATCGAGGCGATGGGCTGGGGAACGTCGGCCCTTCTCGCGTACAGCACCGTCGAGTGCGTCTCATCCAATACTAGCGCCGACATCGACCGGAGTTGAGGACCCTCCGCCACGGTCCGCAGATGGTGATGATGGTGGCGCCTGTGAGAGGATGGCGTCGAGGGCTGAGTGGTGGGGGCCGCCGCCCAGGATGCAGTACCCGCGAAGAACAGAGGAGCCAGGGCGAGACATAGAAGCGTCCGACCACGATTCATCGACCCCCCGCGCCTCCCGAATCTTGAAGACATAGTCGAGTATAGCTAAGCATGGCCCGTGGCGCGCCGTGATCCATACCCGAATTTGACCTATCCGTGCCGCGGCGAGCCGGCGCGGGGGGTCGGGTAGACTATCGCCGCCGCCGACCGGACCTACTGGATCGATTGGGGGTCGAACGATGCCGACCGAAGGGCCGCGAAATTGTCCGCCGTGAGCCACCGCTCGAGGCGCTCGTCGCGCCGGCCTGGCGTACGGCGCAAAGGCCGTACGAGCCGCGCGGGTCTCAAGCGCGGATTGCGCCTGCGAGGCCTTCTCCCGAGCGCTCGCGCGAGGCGCCGCATGTGGCGCGCGTTCCGGCGCGCCCCTCGGATTGCGCAGATCGGCCTGTCCCTGGCGATGGTCGCGGCGATCGCCCTCGCGATCAACTGGATCTACCAGGTGGTCCGCAAGCCCTCGGAGCTGTTCTTCCCGGTGAGCGGCACGCTCTACAAGCTGCCTGCGCAGACCTGGAGCGACTATGCTCCGATCTTCCGGAAGTACTCGACGAGCTGGATCACGCCCGAGTTTCTCGCGGCGCTCGCTCAGGTGGAGGGCTCGGGCAACCCCGTGGCGCGGACGTACTGGCGCTGGTCATGGGACCGCAAGCCCTTCGACCTGTACCGGCCGGCCTCGAGCGCCGTCGGCATGTACCAGATCACGGATGCAACGTTCGCCGAGGCGAGGCGCTACTGCATTCACGGGCACGCCGTCGTCGAGGAAGGGCCGTGGGACGACTGGCGCTCGTGCTGGTTCAATGGACTTTACCTGCGGGTGATTCCTAGCGATGCGGTCGAGCTCACCTCCGCATATCTCGACCGGCACGTCAGGGCGAGCCTCGCGCAGGGGCGCACGCGCGATGCGACGCTGCGCCAGGCGCAGCGGCTCGCGGCGGTCATTCATCTCTGCGGTGCCGGAGCGGGCGAGGCCTTCGCGCGGCGCGGATTCAAGTTCGTGAGCGGCGAGCGCTGTGGGGACGAGGATCCCCGCGCATACGTCGCTCGCGTGGAAGCCATGAAAGATGTGTTCGCGCGGCTTGCGGCCCGCGGGTAGCGGCCGGCAGGCGCGAGGCTATCGTCACCGGAGAGTCAGGTGTCTCATCCCGAAACCTCTGGCACCCAGAACGTCTCGCGATACGTCCTGATCGTTTGCCTGTTCGCCCTCGGCGTGTGGATGCTGCGGCGGTTCCTGCCGGCGCTGTGCTGGGCGGTCGTGCTCGCGATCGCAACGTCTTCGCTCTACGACCGCTGGCTCGCGAAGTTTCGCGGCAAGCGGCGCCAAGTCTGGGCGGCGGCGACGTTCACCACGCTCATCGGCATCGTGCTGATCGTGCCTCTGGTCTACGTCGCGGCGCTCGCCGTGAGCGAGGCGGTCTCGCTCGTTCGCGCGTTCATCGATTCGGCGAGGAACGGTCCGCCTCCGCTTCCCGAGTGGATCCAGCATCTGCCGCGGGTCGGAGGGTGGATCCAAGGTGCGTGGCTCGACCTCTTCAACGATGTGGGCATGGCCCCGGACACCTTCGCTCGCGCGCGGCCGATGGTCATCGAGTGGACGCGGCTGCTCGGCATGCAGGTCGTGAGGCGCATCGTCACGCTCGTGTTCACTCTGCTCACCCTGTTCTTCGTCTACCTCAATCGCGACCGGCTGAGCGAGCAAGTGCCGCACGCGAGCAATCGGCTCTTCGGGCATACGGTCGAGCGCCTGCTGTATCGTGCCGTCACGGCGATCCGCGCCACGGTCGATGGCATCGTGCTGGTGGCCGTGGCGGAAGGGGCGCTCATGGGAGCCTCCTATGCCTTGGCACGGGCACCCCATCCGATCCTGTTCGGGGCCATCACGGGCATCTTCGCCATGATCCCGTTCGCCGCCCCCGTCGTCTTCTGCTTCGTCGCCCTGATGCTCGCCGCCCAGGGATCGGTTGCCGCCGCGGTGAGCGTCCTCGTCGCCTGCACCATCGTGCTCTTCGTGGCCGATCACTTCGTGCGCCCCACGGTCATCGGCGGGGCGGCGCGGCTGCCGTTCCTGTGGGTGCTGCTCGGAATCCTCGGAGGCATCGAGTCGTTCGGCCTGCTCGGGATCTTCCTGGGGCCAGCCCTGATGGCCGCGCTGGTGTCGATCTGGCACAGCTGGGTATCCGAGATGCCCTTGGCCGGCGATCCGCCCGCTCCGGGGCCGCAGCCTTGAGGCGAGTCGCCGCCGAGCGCTGCAGCCATTGCCGCGCCCAAGGCACGGGGTTGGCGGAGCTGGCGAGGCTGGCGCGGCTGGCGGGCGCGGGCGCGGGCATGAATCGCGCTGGCGCGCGGGCACGAATCGCGCTGGCCGCTCAAGGTCGATCCGGCCGCCGCACTCGAGCGTATGCTGGAGCCAGGACTCTCACGCCCATGAGTGAGAGGCCGGCAAGGGGTGAAAGGTCGATGAGGACTCCATGAGCGCCGATGTCCGCGATGTCGCCGCCGGCCCGCCCGGGCGCAACGGCAGCGCCGCGCTCGGCGCATTCCGTGGCCTGCGGGATTATCTTGCGAGCCAGATCATCGGCCAGGACACGTTGGTCGAGCGGCTGCTCATCGTTCTGCTCGCCGACGGCCACCTGCTCGTCGAGGGTCCTCCCGGGCTCGCCAAGACTCGAGCGATCAAGGCGCTCGCTCAGGCTCTGGAGGCGGATTTTCAGCGCGTGCAGTTCACGCCCGACCTGCTGCCGGCCGATCTCACGGGCTCCGACGTGTATCGCCCGGAGGAGGGCAGCTTTCGCTTTCAGCGCGGACCGCTGTTTCACAACCTGATCCTCGCGGACGAGATCAATCGCGCCCCGGCGAAGGTGCAATCCGCGCTGCTCGAGGCCATGGCGGAGAGGCAGATCAGCGTCGGCGCGGCGAGCTACCGCTTGCCGCAGCTCTTCCTCGTCATGGCGACGCAAAATCCCCTGGAGCAGGAGGGCACGTATCCGTTGCCCGAGGCCCAGCTCGACCGCTTCATGCTGCACACCCGCGTGGACTATCCCGATCGGGGCTCGATGCTCGCCATCATGGGGCTTGCGCGCCGGGAGGCCATCGATCGGCGCGAGCTGCCTCCGCCCCGCGAGCGGCTGACGCAGGACATCGTATTCGCCGCGCGTCGCGAGGCCCTCGAGCTGACCCTGAGCGATCCGGTGGCGGAATACATCGCGGCGCTGGTCCATGCCACCCGCAACCCCGAGCCCTACAGCACGCGGCTGCGGGAGTGGCTACACTGGGGGGCGAGCCCCCGGGCAGCCATGGCGGTCGAGCGCGGCGCGCGCGCCATGGCCTGGCTCGATGGACGCGATTTCGTGAGCCCCGAGGATGTCCAAAGCATCGCGCCGGACGCGCTGCGTCACCGGCTACTGCTCAACTACGGCGCGCAGGCCCGCGGCATCAGTGCCCAGACCTGCGTCGATGAGCTGCTCGAGAAAGTTCCGGCTCCATGACCCTGCCGGACTTTGACGAGCTGCTCGCTCTGCGCGGGTCCGCGCAGGGTCTTGCCTTGAGCGCGCATCGCTCGTTGCGCGCCCAGTCCGACGGCGCTCATCTCAGCGCGCAGCGCGGCCGCGGCCTCGAGTTCCAGGAAGTGCGACAGTATGTTCCGGGAGACGATCCGCGCAGCATCGACTGGCGCGTCACGGCGCGGCGGGGCCGGCCGCACACCAAGCTTTTTCGCGAGGAGCGCGAGCGGCCCGTCTGGCTGCTCGTCGATCTGAACCCCGGACTTTATTTCGGCACCCGGCGGCAGCTCAAATCCGCCGTCATCGTGCGCGCGGCCGCGTTGCTCGCCTGGGTCGCCGTGCTCGGTGGCGATCGCGTGGGAGCCGTGATCGCCGGCGCGGCCGAGAGCCGCATTCTCGCCCCGAGGCCGCGCGAAGCCGGCGCACTGCCGGTGCTCGCGGCGCTCTGCGATCTGCAGCCGCGCGCGCCCGGTCCGCCCGCGCCGCAGAGCCTCGAGTCCGCGCTGCATAGGCTCACGCCGCTCGCGCGGCCGGGCAGCCTCGTGCTCGCGCTCAGCGACTTCGCGGGGCTCGAGGACGGGCTCGAAGCCTCGTGGTCCGCGCTCGCCTCGCGCAGCGTCTGGCGGTTGTTCTGGGTTTCCGATCCCCTCGAGGAGCAGGCCTTGCCGAACGGCCGCTTCCGGGCCGGCCTGCCGGACAGCGTGCGCGTTCTCGACGGTGCAGGCGTGCGGCACCGCTGGCTCGAGTCCTGGCGGCGCCGTCAGGAGTGTGTCGAGGCGCTGTCGCGCTTGCTTGCGGCTCCGGTCACGCGGCTCGACACGCGCGAGTCCGTCCCGGAGGCGCTCGGGCAGGAGCTCGGGCAGGTGAAGGCGCGCGCATGAGCGCCAGCTGGCTCTCGCAACTCGCTCCCGCCCATGCGCCATCCGCGCCCGGATGGTGGCCGCCGGCTCCGGGCTGGTGGGGCGTCGCATTCCTTTCGGTCGTGCTTGCAGGAGCCCTCATTGCGGCCGTCAGGTGGTGGAGCCTTCCGCGCCACCGATTTCGGCGAGCCGCTCTGCGCGAGCTGCGGCGCATCCGCGGGAGCGCGATGGAAGGACCGGCCGCGGCGCGGGCGATCGAGAACCTGCTGAGGCGCTACGCGCTCGCGCTGTATGGACGCGAAGTCGTCGCGAGGCTGACCGGAGAGGCCTGGCTCGAGTTTGCGAGCGCCGCGGGCGCCGAGCGGCTCTCGGGCGAGGCCGGACGCACCTTGCTCGCAGCGGCCTTCGGCGACAGCGGCCAGGCCGATCGGGAAGACTGGCTCACCGCCGCCGCCGAGTTCATCCGACGGGCCGGTCAAGGCGGAGCGAGGCCCGGACGATGATTCACTTCGAGTGGCCGTGGATGGCCGCGCTGCTTCCGCTGCCTCTGTTGGGCTACGCGCTGCGCCGCGCCGCCGAGCCGCGCGGCAGCGCGCTGTACCTGCCGTTTGCGGCGACGGTGGCAACGGATGCCGCCGCCACGGAAAGGCTCCGCCGCTACAGGCCGCTCATCTACGCCGCGATCTGGATTTTGCTCGTCGCGGCGGGGATGCGGCCGCAGTGGCTCGGCGATCCCGTTCCCATGCCCACCGCAGGCCGCCGTCTGCTCCTCGCCGTCGATGTGTCGGGCTCCATGGCCATTCAGGACATGGCGGGCGGACAGAGCCGGCTGCAGGTCGTGCAGCAGGTCGCGGGGCGTTTCATCGACGAGCGGCGGGGAGACCGGGTGGGCCTCATCCTGTTCGGCACGCGCCCGTACCTGCAGGCCCCGCTCACGGCGGATCTACAGACGGTGCATCGCTTTCTCGACGATGCCGTCGTCGGTGTTGCGGGAACCGAGACGGCGATCGGCGATGCGATCGGACTCGCAATCAAGCGGCTGCGCGCCGAGAGCGACTCGGAGGGCTCCCTGCATGAGACGGTGCTGATCCTGCTCACCGACGGCCAGAACGATGCCGGCGTGATGCCTCCGCTCGAAGCGGCGCGCATGGCGGCGCGGACAGGCTTGCGCATCTACACCATCGGTGTCGGGGCCGCGGCGGGGCAGGGCTTGTATGGATTCAGCGCCGGCAACACGGATCTCGACGAAGGCGCGCTCAGAGCGATCGCCCAGACGACCGGCGGGGCCTACTTTCGCGCGACGGACAGCGCGGCGCTCGAGGAGATCTACGACCGCATCGACGAGCTCGAGCCCGCCCAGGGCACGCAGCAGTGGCTGCGCCCAAGGAGCGAGTGGTTCACTTGGCCGCTCGCGCTCGCGCTGCTGCTCAGTGTTCCGGCGGCGCTCCTCGGAGGGCGTGCATGGACTTGAGCGCCGTCCACGACTTTCACTTCCTGCATCCAGCGTGGCTCCTCGCGCTGCCGCCGCTGGTCGCGCTCGCCGTTTGGAGCTCGCGGAGCCGGCTTGCTCACGACGGTACCTGGACCCGGCTGGTCGACGGACACTTACTGTCGCTGCTACGCCTGAGCGCAGGGGGCCGCGGGAGAAGTCCGTGGCTGCTCGTGGGCCTCGGGTGGATGCTCGCCGTGCTGGCTCTCGCCGCTCCGAGCTGGGAACGCGCGCCGAGCGCAGGCTATCGCGCGCCGGCCGCCTGGGTGCTGCTGCTCGATCTGTCTCCGTCGATGGATGCGGCGGACTTGTCGCCGGACCGGGCGACACGAGCTCGCTTTGCGATTGCAGACCTGCTCTCGGCGGCGCAGGATGCGAGAGTCGCTCTCGTGGCATTCGCGGGCGAGTCGTACACGGTTACACCCTTGACGACCGATGTCGCAACCGTGCGCACGCTGCTGCAACCCCTCGCACCGGGCTTGATGCCGGAGGCCGGACATCAGCTCGCCCCGGCCCTCGCCGAGGCGTGGCAGCTTCTGCAGGGCGCCAACGCCGGGAACGGTCAAGTGATCGTGCTGTCGGATGGATTCGACGACGAGCAGCCCGCCTTGCTCGCGGCGGCGAGCCTCGCTAAACGGGGCGTGACGGTTCACGTCGTCGGTATCGGCACCGAAAGCGGGGCGCCGGAGCGGGACGCGTCGGGCGATTTTGTCCGCGACGAGCGCGGCAACATTCTCGTCACCCGCATGCGGACCGCGGAGCTCGAGCGGCTCGCCTCCGCAGGTGGCGGACGCTTCGTGACGCTCGGCGGGCTGGCGGAATTGATTGCTACGCTGCACGCCGCGCCGTCGCACGCGATCGATGCCGGCCTGTCGCCCGCCGATGCCCGCGTTGCGACTTGGCGCAACGACGGAGTGTGGCTTTTGCCGCCGCTGCTCCTGCTCGCCGCGCTCGTTGCCCGCAAAGGATGGATATGAGGCGTATCGTCATCTGGGCTCCGCTCTGTCTCTCGATGACTGTCGCGAGCGGCGGCGCGCTGGCCGGCACCTGGTCGAGCTTGTGGAGCACGCCGGAGCAGCAGGCCCAGCAATTGCTCGATTCCGGCCACGCGCAAGCGGCCGCGGGACTGTTCAAGGATCCGCGCCGGCGCGCGTATGCGGAGCTGAAGGCAGGACGCTACGACGAGGCGGCGCGGCTTCTCAAGCCGCTTCACGACGAGCAATCGCAGTACAACCGGGGGAACGCCCTCGCGCGCTCGGGCGATTTGCCTTCCGCCCTCTCGGCATACGATGCCGCCCTCAAGCAAATGCCCGGTGATCGGGATGCGCGCCATAACCGCGATCTCGTCGCTCGAGAGCTCGAGCAACAGGCGTCGCAGGGCTCCGGCAAGGACGGCTCGCAGCAGCAGAACGGCACTCGACGGCAAAGTCCCAACGGCCAGTCCCAGGGATCCCAATCAAAAGGCTCGAACGGACAGGGTCAATCCGGCTCCCAGTCCGAGTCGCCCGGAAGCTCCAAGAACGGGAACTCGCCAGCCACCGGTGGCGCGACAGCCGGGCAGGACTCCGATCAGGCGCGGCAGGACGCGGAGCTCGGTGCCCGGCTACAGCGCAATTCCGCGCAGAACGGCTCGCGGTCGACCGTCGGGGGCACGGGTACCGCTCGCGGCAACGAATCCTCCGGAGC
The DNA here is from genome assembly GCA_030040795.1 of Gammaproteobacteria bacterium. GTDB lineage: Bacteria > Pseudomonadota > Gammaproteobacteria > Steroidobacterales > Steroidobacteraceae > JASHUC01. Next base: position 18,192 of record JASHTA010000019.1, read on the forward strand.
CGACATCGCGGCCGGAGGCAAGCCCCAGGATGAGGCGAACTGGCCTCCGCCCAAGTCGGAGCAAACCCTCGCGCTCGAGCAATGGCTGCGGCGCATTCCGGATGATCCGGGCGGGCTGTTGCGCCGCAAGTTTCTCATCGAGCACATCGAGCGTCAGCAGGCCGCCCAGGCCCAAGGCGAGGGCCAGGATGCGGACCCATGAGGCGGCCTGTCCCGCCAGC
>JASHTA010000183.1 GCA_030040795.1 Gammaproteobacteria bacterium
ACGACGCTCGGCGTGGGGGATCGTTCGTACGAGATCCTGGGCCTTCAGGCGCTGCCTCGTGAGAAAGTCGCGCGCCTACCCTACTCGCTCAAGGTCCTCCTCGAGAATCTGCTCCGCCACGAGGATGGCGTGAACGTGACGCGCGCCGACATCGAGGCGCTGCTCGAATGGGACCCCGCGGCCGCGCCTTCGCACGAGATCGCCTTCACTCCCGCACGCGTCATCCTGCAGGACTTCACCGGCGTCCCCTGCGTCGTCGATCTCGCCGCGATGCGCGAGGCCATCCAGCGCTTGGGCGGAGATCCGCAGCGCGTGAATCCTCTCGCGCCCGCCGAGCTCGTGATCGATCATTCGGTGCAGGTGGACGAGTACGGGTCGCCCGGTGCGCTCGCCGCGAACACTGCGATCGAGTTCAAGCGCAACATCGAGCGCTACGCCTTCCTGCGCTGGGGACAGACGGCCTTCCACAGCTTTCGCGTGGTGCCGCCGAGCACCGGCATCGTGCACCAGGTCAATCTCGAGTACTTGGCCCGCGTCGTCTTCGACAAGGAGTCTGGCGGCAAGCACGTCGCCTATCCCGACACGCTCGTCGGCACCGACTCTCACACGACGATGGTCAACGGCCTCGGCGTGCTCGGCTGGGGCGTCGGCGGCATCGAGGCCGAGGCGGCGATGCTCGGGCAGCCGATCACCATGCTCATCCCTCAAGTCATCGGTTTTCGCCTGAGCGGGAGCTTGCGCCCGGGCGCCACCGCGACGGACCTCGTGCTGACGGTCACCGAGATGCTGCGCAAGCGCGGCGTGGTGGACAAGTTCGTCGAGTTCTTCGGCGATGGCCTCGCGAACCTGCCGCTCGCGGATCGCGCGACCATCGGCAACATGGCTCCCGAGTACGGCTCGACCTGCGGCATCTTCCCGATCGACGAGGAGACGATCCGCTATCTGAAGCTCACGGGGCGCTCGCAGGAGCGGATCGCGCTGGTCGAGGCCTATGCCAAGACACAGGGCCTGTGGCGCATGCCCGGCGCGAGCGCGCCTCGATACACGGATGTCGTCGAGCTCGACCTCTCCACGGTCGAGGCAAGTCTCGCCGGACCGCGGCGGCCGCAGGACCGCGTTCCGCTGCGCACCGCCCGCGACGCCTATCGCGCGAGCCTGAAGAAAATGGCGGACGAGCGCGCGCAGAGGAGCAAAGCGCGCTCCGGCGGGGCGACGGGCGCCGGTACGGGCAGCACGAGCGGCGCCGCTCTGGGCAGCGCTCCGCTCACCCTCGATGGGCAGCAGCTGACACTCTCGGACGGCGCGGTCCTCATCGCGGCCATCACGAGCTGCACGAACACCTCGAATCCGTCGGTGATGATCGGCGCCGGACTCCTCGCACGCAACGCGCACCGCGCCGGCCTCAAGGCAAAGCCCTGGGTCAAAACGAGCCTGGCACCGGGCTCGCGCGTCGTCACGGATTACTACCGCAAGGCGGGCCTGCTCGAGGAGCTCGCCGCCGTCGGCTTCGATCTGGTGGGATACGGCTGCACGACCTGCATTTCGGCCGGAACCCCCGTCTTGCTCGCAGATGGTACGAGCCGCAGGATCGAGCGAATGCCCGCGGGGGGCGGTGAGAGACTGCTCGGCCCGATGAGCCAGAACCAGCTCACCCATGCCATCCAGAGCGAGATGATGGTCCAAGGAGAGCGCGATTGCGTTTCCCTGGTCCTGCAGGATGGCCGCACGCTCGTCTGCACGCCGGATCATCAGATCCTGCGCGCCGACGGTCGCTGGGTACGCGCGGATGCGCTCGTCGTCGGCCGCGACCGCGTCGTCATGGGCTTGGAAGCACCCCTCGATGAGCCAGGCGAGGATGAAGCGGGTTACTCGCTCGAAGCGGGTGCCCTGAAATTCAGCTTCGCGGACGAGCACGAGCGCGCACGCACCCTCGCCTTTGCGCGCCTCGTCGGCCATCTCATCAGCGACGGATCGATCAACCTCGCGGGCCGGGGCCGGATGAACGTCGGCCAGGCGCTCGACCGCGAGACGGTATTGAACGATATCGAATTGCTCACGGGGAAGCGTCCTAAGGCAGCCCGTTACGACGAGCGTAAATGGAGCATCGTCCTGCCGCGCGAGCTGACCCAGGCCGCTACGTCGCTCGGGGGCGTACGAGTCGGGCGGCGCATCGATCAGCCGCCCTCGCTTCCGAGGTTCGTGTTGGAGGAGTGCTGTCCGCTCGCTCTCGTGCGGGAATTCCTGGGTGGCCTTTTTGGAGCCGATGGCCACGCGCCAGGGCTGCATCGACAGGACTCGAGCGAGGAGAGCGCTGTCCTCTCGAAGCCGGCTTATTCGCAGAGCGCGAAGCCCGAGCACGTTCAGGCGCTGAAGGAGCTCATGCACTCTCTCGTTCATCTGCTCGTGCGCTGCGGCGTAAAGGCGCGGGGCGCGAAGATCATGTCCTATCCGGTGCGGCGCTCGGCCTCCAGCTATCCGGCCGGACAAGACGGCGTTGCCCGCACCGAGGTTCGCCTCCAGCTGACCGAGGGACTGTCGTTCGTGGAGCGCGTCGGGTTCCGCTACTGCGTGGACAAATCCCTGCGCGCGAGCGCAGCCGCCGTCTATTGGCGCACGATCGACACGATCAACCGGCAACGACTTTGGATGGCGGACCGCCTGGATGAGCTTCACCGGACGCACTACGACTTCACGTTCCGCAAGGCCCGCACCTTGGCGGCCGCCGACCTCGCAGGACAGGAGACGCCGGTATTCCCTCACTACTCGCTGCTCGAGGGCCACGACCGGTTCGACCGTCTGCCCCTTGCCGACGGATCGTGCTTCAAGCCCCTGCATCGCGAGAGCTGTGATTTCCCCTCACCCGTCGAGCTCTTCAGGCAGATGGGAGTGCGTGACTGGTTCGCCGCCCTCGAGCCCCGTTCGACCGGCCGGCCCAAGC
>JASHTA010000184.1 GCA_030040795.1 Gammaproteobacteria bacterium
CCGAGTGCGGCCATCTGCGGACGCTCGTTGAAACGACGGCCCTGCCCTGAAGCGGACAGCCAACGGCAGATGGATTAGTCTGCGCCTCTCTCCGGGGCAACGGTGCCCTGCACGTGGAGGGTGCCGCCGCGGCTTGTAGGGCCGTAGCCCAGAATGCGTGAGCGCCGGACAGATGGACGCGGAAATCAACATGGCGAACTCGGCGTGACGACCGAAGAAGAACGCGTGCGGGCGCGTATCGCGCAAGAACTGCGCGTCGCAATGAAGGCGCGCGATGCGTCGCGCGTTTCCGCGCTGCGCTCTTTGGCGGCGGCACTCGACAACGCGACTGCCGTACCGATGCCGTCCCGCATCCTCCCGAACGAGAACGTTGAGGTGCCGCGGAAGGCTCTCTCGCTGGAGGATGTTCGCGCCGTTCTGACGCGCGAGATTGCGGAGCGGCGCGACGCTGCGTTCACGCTCACGGCGCATGGCTGCTTCGAGGAGGCCGCCGTCGTCAAAGCGGAGATCGAGGTTTTGCAGCAATACATCGAGTAAATCGAGTCATGAACATCACCTTCAGCCGAAAGGACGGACGCACTCGCCTCATCTGCCGCCGGGCAGACGGAACCTTCACGTCGGCCGATCTCGGCCCGAGCCTCCCGGGACACGACTTCGCGCACCTCATCGTGGAGCGGACCCAGCGGCTCCCGGCCGGCTTCTTTGTGAACATCGCCAAGGGCGACTCAATCCCGCAGCTGTCCGACGCTGCGACCATCCGCTCACTCGGTGCAGACCCCTATGTCGCGGAGATTCTAGCGCGAGCACTCGGCTCATTGGCCACTGGTGCCTGTACAGCCGAGCAGTTCCCCGAACTGGTTGGCACCGAGCTCCGGCAAATTGGATTGAGTGTGCCGGGTGGTGTGAGACACTGCTTCGGTCGCTTCCTTGCAGTGCGACAAGGCACTCTGGGCTTCGCCCTTACGATGGCATACGCTGTTGGGGGCGAGGATTCCTTGACGTGCCGTCCGGGTTCCTGTCGCCCACAATCTTCCAGCTCCAGTGCACCACTGCGATGTTGGAGCGCAGAAATCGCACCGCGGTCCGCAGCCGCGGCGACAGATCGGACCAGCGGGAGGATCGGATGAAGACAGGACTCATCGCGGCCGCGTGCGGCTTTGCGGTGCTCGCTACGACGAGCAGTGCGCAGGTTCCCATCAACATCGCCCAGAAGGTCCGCGCCGCGGGCCAGGCCATGGATCCCACGATCGGTCAGCTCTATGCGCCGATGTTCCCGAAGGAGGCCTGGACCGGCGTCAGCATCCACCGGGACATCGCTTATGGCACCGACCGCCTGCAGAAGCTCGACGTGTTCGCGCCGAATGGGGCCCGGGGCAAGAAGCTGCCGGTGCTGCTCTTCGTGCACGGCGGTGGCTTCACGCGCGGCGACAAGCACGGCGCCTTCTATCCCGACAACATCACCCTGTGGGCAGCCAAGAACGGCATGGTCGGAGTCAATATCGACTATCGCCTCGCGCCGAAGGACCCCTGGCCGGCGGGCGTCAAGGACCTGGCCTCGGCGATCGCTTGGACCAAGGCCCATATCGCGCGCTACGGAGGCGACCCCAACTTCATCGTGCTGTTCGGCCATTCGGCCGGCGCCAACCACGTCGCCGACTACGCCGCCCATCCCGAGGTGCGGGGCGCAGAGGCGTCCTCGGTCAGGGGCGTGATCATGCTCTCGCCGGCCTACTCCACCGCCCCGGGCGCGCGCGCGAACCCCTACTACGGCCACGACGCCGATCTCGGCTCGGTGTCGGGGCAGATCGCCCGCCTGACCGCCAGTCCGTATCCGCTGTTTTATGGCTATGCGGAGTTCGATCCGAAGCCGATGAGAGCCACGGCCGCCGCCCTGATCGAGGGCCTGTGCCGGACCCAGAGCCGCTGCCCCAAGTCCGTGGAGCTGAAGGACTCCAACCACTTCTCCGAGGGCATGGCGGTCGGCACGCCTGATCGGCAGCTGACCGCGCCGCTGCTTGAGTGGATCAAGGCGCTGCCGGGGAAGGGCTAGTATGAAGCTCTAGTGCTCACCGACGTGGGACTCTTCCGCCTCGCGGATCGTCGCCGCCGCGTCGAGAGGAAGGATATAGCCCTTTCTGACATTGTCGCCGGTCACTCTGCGCACCTGGGCGACATAGGCGGCATGGCTGGGGTAGTGGGCATTGAGCTGTGCAATGGTCATGTCGGTCGAATAACCCCAGCGGACACAGGCGCCTGCACTGATCGCTTCGCGCGAGGGCCCGTTATCCGTATTGGCGGGCTTGCTGATACCCACATTGAACTGGGTGGGCACCGCGAGCGCCGCAAGCCGGATCCCACCTTCTGCGAGACCATCCTTATCGCGAGCAATCACCGATTGGTGGGGTCGCTGCATGATCTGCGTCATGATGAGGCGGGGGGCCGTTGGCGGGGGCGGCCCGCCGGCGGCCCAGACAGCCAGCTTGTCCAATGCCGACGCCACGACATAGTTGGTGGGCACGCGGGTGCCGATCGACGGCACCGCACAGAGCGGCGACAGGTTCGCTTCCAAGGAAACGCCGTTGTCGCGCAATTCCACTGCCTCGCGGCTGGCGCGCAGATGCTGATCAACGTGCGAGGCGCCGGCCACTTCCCAGGTACGGAATGTGGAGGTGTCGGGCTGGCGCGCCGCAGCCTCGCCTCCGATCACATCGTACTCGGTATTCAGCTTGAACACCGGCGAGAGAAGATCGCTGCGAATACTCCGGCCCAGCGCCGACAGCAGCAGGAAACCATCGTAGACCCGCGCCAGGGGATGGATGGAATTGACATAGCTTGCGAGCCGCGCCGCCGACTGGGATTCACCGACGGCGAGAAAAAGTTTCGGCTTCAAGCCGTGCAGCATGTCCACGTCGCCAGGATGGCGCAGCGCCTGGCCGGCCTGCGAGAAGATGTCGTAGGACATGGCGTCGCGGTCGGGGCCGCGGCCGGGACCGGTGCTGGCGACGATTTTGCCCACGTCCAGCGCGCCATAGCGTTGCGGGCTCCACTTTTTCAGCGCAGCGACGCCGATGGTCTGGGTGGAGACGCCGACCCAGACATAGCCGGCCCGCATGATGTGCTCCCAGCCGAAGAACCAGAAATTCTCGGCGTCGAACAGGTTGGTGACATTGTCCCATTCCACCAGCACGGTGCCGTTGAAGCGTTTGGGATCGGCGGGACGGCGCACGACGATGCGCGTGAAATAAGGCAGGCCACTGTTCTTCACTGTGCCGGTTTGGCCGGGCGGGGTGTTGTAGGTGCTTGCCGTTCCCTTGATGAAGAATTCCTCTTCCAAATATCCATGCGACGCCAAGTCACGGTTCGAGGCAAAGAATGTGTAATGGTGCGATGGGGCGCCGGGAATATCCGGCGACGCAATGGGGCCGCTCACCTGCGGAACAGGCACGGACGATGCAGCGAGCGCCTGAGTGGCAGCAAGGCCAAGCGTGGCACTCAACAGAAATCCCAAACGCTTACCCAGCATGACCCCCCCTCACTTCCATGGTACATCCGTCTCGTTTGTTTGCGACACGGTAGAACGATATTTCATCGGAAGGCGTCCGTTGCCGCGTGATTGAGTGTCTGGGTATCGCGGCGACCGCTACATGAGGAGCCTGGCCTGTTTCGAAGAACCTTCAGAAGAGGGTTCGACAATCCGGCGAGCCTCCGGGCCGGGTTGGACG
>JASHTA010000185.1 GCA_030040795.1 Gammaproteobacteria bacterium
GAGGGCCCCACCACCGACCTCGACGTGGTGATCGTGCAGCCCGACGGATCGAGCGGATTACCCCGCACCTACGAGGACACCCTCCTCGCGATGAAAGGCGTGAAGGCGGCCATCGGCATCTCGGGCGTTCCCGTCGAGAATGTGAAGATGCCTTCCCAGCCGCTCATTATTCTCGCGGCGAACGAGGCGATGGTGCCGGCGACGCTCACCGGAATGCGCATCACGCCGGCGGTCGCCGCCCGCTGGCGCGCAACGCGGATCGGCGCGATCTGCGACGTGCGAACCGCGAAGGAGATGGGCTGGAAGGTCGGCGACCGCATCTCGCTGCCGCTGCTGCTGGGGATGCATACCGCCTCCGGCGAAAGCCAGATCGAGGCGATCCTCCTCGGCACGTATCCGGCCGGCCTGGCGCTCGACGGGCTGCTGATCCGCGAGGACTACCTGAGCGCGCTGCTTCCGCAGAATGCCCAATTCGCCGCGATGTTCGTGCGGCCGGCGCAGGCCGACCAGGCCCGCTCGCTCGCGCAGCGCATAGACGACCGCTTCCAGAGCAGTGTCGCTCCGACGCTGTCCGAGCCGATGTACGAGGCCAGGCAGTCCGCGGCCAAGGATGCGGCCACCGTCCGGATGGTCACGCGTGGGGCGCTCGCCATCTCGTTCTTCACGATGGTCCTCATCGTGACCAACGCGCTCACCCAATCCGTGCGGGAGCGCCTCGGCGAGATGGCCGTCATGGAGGCGCTGGGCTTCCAGCGCGGCACCATTCTGTCGCTCGTCGTCGCCGAAGCGCTCGTGCTGTTCGCCGCCGGGGCCCTGCTCGGCCTCGCGCTTGCGAGCGTGGGCTTTCACTTCCAGGTCGCAGGCCTGCGCTCCGATCTAGGGGCGCTTCCCTGGTACACGGTTCTCACGGCGATCGCGTGCGCGGTCGTGTGCGCGCTGATCTCCGCGCTGCTCCCGGGGTGGGAGCTCTCGAAATTGCGCGTGGCCGACGCGCTCAGGCGACTCTAACCTTATCGGGAGTGGCCCGCGTTGTCCGTCCGTCAAAGTCTCGTCCTGTCGTGGGCCAGCGTGTGCGCGATGCGCACGCGCGCCACGTCGTCGCTGATCGCGGTGCTCGGATTCGCCGGCGTTTCCGCCATGCTGATCGTGCTGCTCGCGGGGCGCCAAGGCCTCCAGGCGATCTATGTGCTCGCCGGCCAGGACGATGTCGCCATCGTGACGGGGGGCCCTGCGGGCAATGCATCCTACGAGAGCGGGAGCGTCATTGTCCCGCAGGTCGCCATCGAGATCGAGCGCATGCCCGGCATCGCGCACACGGCGGAGGGCGCCCTCATTTCGAGGGAGCTGGTGGAAATGGCCATCCGTTTGCCGTCCCCGGCCCCCGGTCGCGTCGGAACCACGGTAACCGGTCGAGGCGTCACGCCCTTCGCGTTCGAGGTTCGCCCGCGACTGCGGATCGTTGCAGGTCGCCGATTCGGGTCCGGCAAGTACGAGGCCATCGTGGGCCGGGCGCTCGCGAACCAATACGGCATCCACATCGGCAGCGAGGTCCGCGCGCGCAGGGCGACCTTGGAAGTGGTGGGTCTCTTCGAGAATGGCGGCGGGGTGGCGGAGATGGAGGTCTGGTGCGACAAGGCCGTCATGCAGACCGCTTTTTTTGGGCACGCGAGCTCTCCGGGCAGTGCGCCGCAGCCCGAGCAAACATCGGTGCTGTGGGTGAGGCTCACGGGCCCTGGCGGTCTCGCCGAGCTGCGCCACGCCATCGCGAGCAGCCCGTTGCAGATGATGAGGACCTTCAAGGTCCAGGTAAGGTCGCAGCGGGAGTTCCTGCGAGCGCAGTCGAACGGTCTGGTGGAGCGCGCGATGAAGGCCGCCATCGCCGTCGGGCTCGTGATGGGGCTCGGCGCGCTCTTCGGCGCGATCAACACGATGTACGCCGCCGTGGCGCATCGCTCGCGCGAGATCGCGACGCTGCGTGCGCTCGGATTCGAGTCTCCACCCGTTGCGATCTCGGTGGTGAGCGAGGCGCTCCTGCTCAGTCTCGCGGGCGGACTCGTCGGCGCGGCCCTGGCGCTGCTCGCGATTCACGATCTGGATTTCACGATATACAACAACGGCGCCGAGACGAACCTCGCCGTCCAGTTCCTGCCGACCGCGGGCACGGCCCTGATCGCGCTCGGATACGTGCTGCTGCTCGGCATGGCGAGCAGCATCCTGCCGTGTCTGCGCGCGTTGCGGTGCCCGATCCCGGTCGGACTGTTTGCCCGGTGACGATCGAAGTGAGGAGAGAATGATGAGCGATCGCGGAACGTCGCTGCGCGCGACATCTCGGGTGGCGCCCGCTGCCCTGGCTGCCCTGGCTTGCCTCGCCGCGCTGGCCTCCCGCGCCACGGCGCAGGACGTCGTGCAGCCGCCGTACAGGAATCCCGCCCTCACGCCCGAGCAGCGTGCGACCGACTTGGTTCGCCGCATGACACTGCAGGAGAAGGCGTCCCAGCTCGTCAACCAAGCCCGCGCGATCCCGCGGCTCGGCGTGCCGGCCTACGACTGGTGGAGCGAAGCGCTCCACGGCGTCGCCGTCAACGGCACGACCGAGTTTCCCGAGCCGATCGGCCTCGGCGCCACCTTCGACATGCCGGCCATTCACGAGATGGCGACCGACATCGGCATCGAAGGGCGGATCAAGCACGCCCAGGACGAGCGCGCCGGGCACTCGGACATTTTCGAGGGTCTCGATTTCTGGGCACCGAATGTGAATATCTTCCGCGATCCCCGCTGGGGCCGCGGCCAGGAGACCTACGGCGAGGATCCTTTTCTCACCGCACGCATGGCGGTGGCCTTCGTCACGGGAATGCAGGGCGACGATCCCCGCTATTACCGCGTCATCGCGACGCCCAAGCACTTCGATGTGCATAGCGGACCCGAGCCGACGCGTCACTTCGCCGATGTCGACGTGAGCAAGCACGATGAGGAGGACACGTACTTGCCCGCATTCCGGGCAGCCATCGTCGAGGGTCATGCGGACTCGGTCATGTGCGCGTACAACGCGATCAATGGAGAGCCGGCGTGCGCCAACCGGTTTCTCTTGCAGCACACGCTGCGCGGCGCCTGGCAGTTCCAGGGCTATGTCGTGTCCGACTGCGGCGCCGTTCGCGATGTCTATACCGGCCACCATTACCGGCCGACCCAGGCGCAGGCCTCGGCCATCGCGCTCGAGCGCGGCGTCGACAACGAATGCATCGACTTTCGGGCGAAGGTCAAGGACGACCACGATTACAGACCGTACATCGAGGCCGTGCAGCAGGGCTATCTCTCGGAGAGCGCGATCGACACCGCCCTCATTCGCCTGTTCACCGCCCGCATCCGGCTCGGTATGTTCGATCCGCCCTCGAGGGTGCCGTATACGAGGATCGACGAGCGCGATCTCGATAGCGCAGCGCATCGCGGCCTCGCCCGTCGTCTCGCGGACGAGTCGATGGTGCTGCTCAAGAACGACGGGGTGCTGCCGCTCAAGTCGGTGAAACGCATCGCGATCGTCGGCCCGCTCGCCGAGCAGACGGCCGTCCTGCTCGGCAACTACAACGGCATCCCGACCCACACCGTCAGCATGCTGGAGGGCATGCGCGCCGAATTCCCCGACGCGAAGATCACGTACGTTCCCGGCACTCAATTTCTGTCGAACGACGGCGATCCGGTTCCCGCCTCGGTGCTCACGACGCCGGACGGTAAGCCCGGCCTTCTGGCCGAGTACAGCGCCGGCACCGTCCGCTGGACTGGATTCCTTCGTCCGGTAGAGACCGGCGATTACCGCCTTGGCGTGAAGGCCGAAGGGTTCGCGCGAGTATCGCTCGACGGGAAGCCGGTTGCGCCCGTATTCGGCTTCAGCCGAGTTCATCTCGAGGCAGGACACCCGATGAAGCTGGAGGTCGACTATCGGCAAGCGCCGGGCGGCAAGCCGAGCGCGCAGCTCATCTGGGCACGCGTGAACGACGCGCCCGATCCGGCCGCCGTTCGCGCCGCGATGCAAGCGGACGTGGTGATCGCCGTGGTCGGCATCACCAGCCGCCTCGAGGGCGAGGAGATGTCGATCGACCAGCCTGGGTTCTTCGGAGGAGATCGCACCAGCCTCGACATGCCGGAGCCCGAAGAGGACCTGGTCGAGGCGGTGGCCGCCGCCCACAAGCCGCTCGTCGTGGTGCTCATGAACGGCAGCGCGCTCGGCGTCAACTGGGAAAAGGCGCACGCCGATGCGATCCTGGAAGCCTGGTACTCCGGAGAGGAAGGTGGAGCGGCGATCGCGGAGACGCTGAAGGGCAAGAACAATCCCGGCGGACGTCTTCCCGTCACGTTCTACACGGACGTGCATCAGCTGCCGCCCTTCGAGGACTACTCGATGCAGGGACGCACATACCGATACTTCCATGGCGAGCCGCTCTGGCCGTTCGGGTACGGCCTGAGCTACACGACGTTCCGATACAGCGGCCTTACTTTGCCGCATCTTCCCATCGATGCCGGCGATCCCTTGAATGTCGCCGTGACGGTCACCAATACCGGCAAGCTCGACGGTGACGAGGTCGTTCAGCTCTATTTGAAGTTTCCCGATGTGCCCGGCGCGCCCATCCGCGCCCTCCGGGGCTTTCAGCGGGTTCATCTGCGGGCCGGTGCCAGCCGGAGAGTCGAGTTTCACTTGCGGCCGCGCGACCTCAGCCTGGTCACCGAGACCGGTGACATCATCGTCGCCCGAGGCCAGTACACCGTGTCGGTCGGTGGCGGTCAGCCTGGCACGAGCGCCCCATCGGTCAGCGATCAGTTCGCAGTGAGAGGCCAGGTCGCGCTGCCGGAGTGACTCGCGTCGCGGCGGTAGCTCGACCGCACGCGGAGCGGCGCGAACGTCGGGCGCTCAGAGCACGAAGGGGATCAGCATCTTCGTGCGCCGCCGATACGCAGGATACGCGTCGGGAAATTGCTTCGTCATGTCCCGCTCTTCCACCCGCGCGGCATACACGAAATACACGAGGCACACGACGAAGAGCGCGAGCCACATCGGGCTCGCCGCGATCGCCGAGCCCACTGTGAGGAGGAGAATCCCCGAGTAGATCGGATGACGTATGTATGCGTAGGGGCCGGAGGTCACCAGCTCGTGTCCCTCTCGAAGCGACATCGGCATTCCCCAGTTCCGTCCGATGTACGTCCGTGCCGAGACCGCCAAGGCGACGCCGGCCAGGCAGAGGATCACCCCGATGATCGCCGCAACCGAGTCGGGACCGGACATGCGCCGCGCCATGCCGGCGAGGAAATGCCGGGATTCGGGCAGCCGGATGAGGATGATCACCACGATCAGGATGGTGAGCCGGATAGCGGCACGGGACCCCCACGAGCCGGACTGAGCGGACCTCTTCGCGCTTGCCGCGGAGATCAGCCAGTACGTGATGAGTCCCACCCAACAGAGCGTAACGAGCGTGCGGGCAATGCTCAT
>JASHTA010000186.1 GCA_030040795.1 Gammaproteobacteria bacterium
TGCGACGCCTCATCCGAAGCTGGTAGTCGCCCTGGGAGACTGCGGATGCACGGGCGGCATATTCGGCGAGAGCCAGGCGAGCCGCGGCCGAGTATCAAACGTCATCCCGGTAGACGTTGCGGTACCCGGATGTCCGCCAAGCCCTACTCGGATCCTCGCTGGCATCCTTACCGCTATTTCGGCTACGCGGCTGGCGGGAACTGCGTCCGATCGTGGGGCGGCTCCGACCACCCGCCGCCCAGCGCCTCAAAGAGATGAACGAACGCCTGCAAGAGAGCGAGATGCGTCTGGGCCAGCTGGTCCCGGGCAGTGAATAAAGTCTGCTGCGCCTGTAGCACGGCCAACAGATCGGTGACGCCCTCTTTGTACTGGAGCTGCGCGATTCCAAAAGCTTCGCGCGCAGCGCCGATCTCACGCCGCAGGTGGCTCTCCGCCTCGGCATCGTGCCTCACCTGCCCGAGCGCGCTCTCCACGTCGGCGTACGCGCTCAGCACCGCGCTCTCGTATGACGCAACGAGCTCTTTTTGCGTCGCGTAGGCCAGGCGCTTCTGGCCGATCAGTGTGCCATCGAAGATCGTTTGCACGAGATTGGCACCGGCATCCCAGATGAAGCTCGGACCGTGCAGCAGCGCGCTCAGCGCAGTGCTGGCGAACCCTGCAGTACTCGTCAGCGAGAACTGGGGTAAAAATGCCAATCGAGCGACGTCGAGATTCGCATGGGCGCTCGCGAGATTCGCCTCGGCCTCGGCCACATCCGGCCTCCGAAGCAGCAGCTGCGAGGGGATCCCGGGCGCGACCGCGGGCAGTCGAATACCATCCGAATTCCGTGCCTTGACGTCGAACGCTTCCGGGGACCGTCCGAGCAGCACCGCCAACACGACCTGCGCTTCGAGCTCCCCCTCCTCGAGCACCGGAAGCTGGGCCTCCTCGGACTCCATCTGTGCTTGCTCCTGGGCGAGATCGAGATGCGAGGAGGTGCCCGCGTAGACTCTGAGCTTGATCACGTCGAGAATGCCATTGATGGCGGCAATATCCTCGTTGGCGATGGCAACTTGCTCACGGATGGCGAGCACATTGAAGTACCCATCCGCGACATTCGCCGTGATACTCAATGCCAGGGCCTGCTGAGCGAACCGCGTCGACTTGAGGGCTTCCTGCGCGGCGCGCAGGTTTGCGCGCGCGAGTCCCCAAATGTCGACTTCGTAGCTTGCGCCCATGCCAAGGTCGAACACGTTGGCGGTGGAGCTGCTCGGGAGCGAGCCGGTAGCCGACGAGCCGCCGGTGTTGGCGCGCTCCGCCTGCATTTGCAGGCTGAGCTGCGGGAATAGCGCCGAGCGGGCGATCAACGTTTGCGCCCGGGCCGCCATGACTCGCGCCATGGCCGCAGCGAGGTCGCGGTTCTGCTGCTGCGCCGCCTGGATGAGCTGCGATAGCTCGGGGTTCCCGAAACCCTGCCACCAGTCCTCGCGCGGCCAAATCGGCGCCGATTGGGCTCGGCGCGCCATGAACGCATCCGGGACCATCTGCGGAGTGAGGACCTGCGGAACACGCGTGGCGCAGCTGGCAAGCGCAAGCGCGGCCCCCAGGAGCAGGAGGGCCGTCGGCTCCCTACTCATATCGAAGCGCATGCACGGGACTCGCCCGCGCGAGGCGCAGCGTGTGAGCGAAGATCGTCGCCCACGCAATCATCAGCGCAACAGTGCCACCCGCCAGGAAGTAAAGCGGGCTGAGCCAGATTCGATAAGCGTAGCCCCCGAGCCATCGAGCCAGGTAGTGGTATGCAACGGGCCACGCGATGAGGTTCGCGACGAGCACCGGTACCGAGATCCTCCACAACATCAGTCTCAGAATGTCGTAAGACCGTGCCCCGGCAATCTTGCGGACGCCGATCTCCTTCGTGCGCCGCTCGGCCGTGAAGACCGCAAGACCGAAGAAACCCAGACAGGCGATGAAGAGCGCGATGCCGACGCAGCGCACCAGTATCTCGCCCTGCTTCTCATCCGCCTGGAACAAGCCGTCGAAGGCGTCATTCAGGTAATAGCGGTCGATGGCCGCGCCAGGAGCAAATGAGTGCCACGTTCGGTCGATGAAGGAAAGCGTCTCGGCAGCGCGATCGCTGCGGATCCGGATGGACAACATCGTCATTCGTTGGGGATCGGCCGTATCGAGGTAGTACAGTGCAGGTTGCACAGCGTCTCGCATGCCTTGGAGTTTCGCATCGTCCAGAACGCCGACAATTGCCGCTGTTCCATAGTGAGCGATAATGGTGATCCTCCTTCCAACCGCGTCGTCCGGCGAGAAGCCCAGGCGGCGTGCGCCTGTAACATTGATCAGAACGTTGTGCGCGACGTGGTAAGTCGAGAGATCCTCACCCCGCTTGTCCGACAGCAATCGACCTGCGATCAGCTTGATGCCATACAGGGACGGAAACTCGGGTCCGATGTTGATGATCTGCGCCGGAACGGACGCCGGCGCGCCAGAGACCCTGATCGGACCGTTGTCCACGTAGGAAAGGTCGAAGGGAACGGCATTCGAGTACGCCACGCCGACGATCTGCGGATTCGCATGGAGCGCGGCAGCGAAGCTTTCCCGCTGGGACGGCGTGAGCCGCGCGATGCCGCGAACGACGACGATGCCATCGCGATCGAAGCCGAGATCCACCTTGCGCGCGAAATCGACCTGTCGGAACACGACGAGGGCTGCAATGCCGAGGCC
>JASHTA010000020.1 GCA_030040795.1 Gammaproteobacteria bacterium
TAACGAGCGTGCGGGCAATGCTCATCGCCGGACTGCCCGCTCAAACATCCTTGTGGAGCGGGCAGTGCACGGCCTTGGACGTTGACACATGCTGGCCACCTCTTGGCTCAGCTTGCGCGCATCCAGTCCGTCAAACAAGCGCTCGCCCGAACCTGGCCATGAGGGCTCCTATGCTGAATAATCGGCGTTTGCGCCGGAGCCGCCGATCGGCCGCGGCTCGTTCCCTGCGAGGCTGTCATGAAGCGAACCGTTCTCGTTCTCATCGTCCGCGGACTCGTGAGTCTGCTCGGCCTCGCTCTCATCGTGCTCGGCGTCCTGTTCTGGACCGGCCGTGCCCTCGAGCTGCTGCAGGTGCATATGCTGCTCGGCGCGCTGTTCGTGGTGTGCCTCTGGGTTCTCGTCGGGCTTGCGCTGTCCGCGCGCGCAGGCGCGGCATTCGCGCTGGGGGTCTTCGTGTGGAGCCTCATCGTCCTTGCGCTCGGCATGACGCAGCTGACGCTGTGGCCCGGTCCCCGGCACTGGATCGTCGAGGCGGTGCATCTGCTCGTGGGCCTGATCGCCATCGGGCTCGGGCACGCCCTGGCCGGACGAATCCGCCGGCTGACGGGCGGTGCGCGCGGGTCCGCGAGCAGCGTGTGAGATCCTGACGCGCCGGATCGTCCCTGAGCCGCCACACCCTACGTCGGTCGCAACGCCACGGCGACCGGCAGCCGCGCCGCGCGAACGGCGGGCAGCAGGCCACCGAGAATCCCGATCGAGCAGGCCCAGGCGATGCCCACGGCGACGAGGCTCGGGCCCACGAGGAGCTTGAACATCACCTGGCTGTCGAACTCCCCGCCGCCGGTGCTGAGAGCGCTGCCGTTGAAGAGCAGCCACGCGACGGCTGCGCCCAACAGCGCCCCGAGGACCGACAGCAACAGCGCCTCCGCGAGGACCGACACGACGATGCCTGCGGGACCGAAGCCGATCGCGCGCAGCGTCGCGATCTCTCCGGTGCGCGCGGCAACCGCCGAGTACAGGGTATTGAGGGCGGTGAAGACGGCGCCGATTGCCATGATCACCCCGACGACGGTGCTCACGACATACAGCAAGCTGGAGATTTGCTTCGCCTGGCCCTGGTAGTAGTCCTGCTCGCGCTCCACATCGATCTCGAGCGACGAATTCGCGTTGAGCGCGCGGCGGAACTGCTCGAAGGAAGCCGGCGAGTCGAGCCGCACCGTGACGGAGCTGTAGGCGCCCCAGTTGAAGGCGGACATGAGCGTACGCACGTCCGCCAGGATCTCGGAGTCATGCGAGTCGCCGCCGCTCGTGAAGCGGCCGACCACGGTCCAGTCGTTGCCTCCGAGCTGGACGTGACGGCCGATGTCGAGACCCGAGAACTCGCCCGCGGCCGCCGAGCCGACGACGACCTCGCGCAGACCGGGCCGGAACATTCGTCCGGCCACGATCCGCCATTCCGGATGAACCAGGAACCCGGCCGCGCTGGTGCCCCGCACCGTGACGCTCGCCTCGCCGCCCGAGCGCTTCGGAAGGTTCAATCCGACGATGTACTCCGGGCTCGCGGCGAGCTCGCCGTGCGGACCGCGGAGCACTCCTGGGGCGTCCTCGATCGCCCCGAGCCAGCCCAAGTCAACGTTGCTGAGACCCTCGCTGTTGGCCGCTCTGTGAATCACGATCGCGCGCGAGGGGTCTCCCGTCTCCGCGAACGTCCGGCTGAGACCGGTCGCCATGCCGAGGACCGCCATGAGTACGCCGACGACTCCCGCGACGCCGATCACCACGACGAGAGAGGCGGCAAGGCGCTGCGGCAGGCTCCGCAAGTTCATGGCCGTGACAGCCGTGATCTGCTTCCACATGCGGGCGGCCCCTGCCTTCAACGCGCGGCGAGCGCCGCTGCCACGTCGAGCCGCATCGCGCGCCACACCGGCGGCACGGAGCTCACGAGAGCGAGACACACCGCGATCCCGAATCCGGCGCCGATCACGGAGAGGGGAATCGGTATGGCGGCGATGCCGAGACGCTGCATGACCGGAGGGAAAGCGAACGCCGCGAGGGCGAGCCCACATATCGCGGCCCCGAAACAGAGCAGCATCGCCTCGAGCACGACCAACACCGAGATGATGCGACTCGAGTACCCGAAGGTCTTGAGCACGGCGAACTCCGGGATGCGGCTGCGCACGGACTGCATCATCGTATTCGCGGTGAGCGCGAGCAGAGTGAACAGCACGGCTCCAATGATCGCATTCACGATGAAGCGGATATTGCCTGTCCGCCGGATGCTTGCCTGCTCCCACGTCCTCTCGGGCTGGGTCAGCGTGGGCGTCGCCGAGTTGCGGAACAAATCGTCGATCTCCCGGCTGATGCGGTCCGCGCTCGCCGGGTCCTTGATGCCGACGATGAACATCGAGGCCTCGTCCTTCTCGCCTCCGGCATTGGCGAAGTAGTCGTAGTTCATCCACAGCTCGTCCGCCGGGAGGGCGCTGCCGCCCTTGTAGCGGTAGATGCCGACGATCGTGAAGGCCCAGTTGCGACTGCCATCCGGGTGCTGCCAGATGGGCGTGCCGACGGTGATGCGGTCGCCCACTTTCCAGCCGTAACGGCTCGCCAGGTCCGCGCCGACGATCGCCCCGGTGCGGGTGCGCAGAATTGCAGCCCGCTCGTCCGCGGGCAGCACGAGCTCCGGATAGATCTTGAACAGCGGAGCCATGTCGAGGGCGCCCCCGCCGACCCCGTTCCTCGGATCCTGGAAATAGCCGCCGAAATAGCCGTACGCGGCCACGGCCGTGACACCGGGGATCTGCTCGACCTTGTCGCGCAGGGCGATCGGCATCCAGCGCGTAAAGCCCATGCGGTTCACGATCCGCAGGCGCGTGTCGCTCATCGAATGGATCACCGCGTCGATGGCGCCGGTCACGCCGTGAAGCATGCCGAAGAGCAAAAAAGCGACCACGATCGACAGGAACGTGAGCAGCGTCCGCAGCCGGCTACGGAAGAGGGCGGCCCAAACGAGCGGCAGGTATTTCATGGGGCAGCGGTTTGCGGGGGGAGCGGTGAGCGCGGCTGCATCGTAGCTTAGACTTGGGTCAGTCGCATTCGGTTTAAGCCCGCGATATGATAAGAAGAGAAACACGGACCGGGTGACCCGGTTCAAACAGGCGGGTGCAGATGTCACGATCTTGCAGAACTGCCGCATGGGGGCTCGCCGCGTCCGGCCTCATGCTGCTCGCCGCGCCGGTGGCCTTCGCGCAGAGCACGTGCGCGACGCTCGAGGCGCCTCCCGCCGCGATCGTACCGGCGGGCGACACGCTTCGCGCCGGCCACCTGGGAAGGGAGGTGGGCGATCTTCCGGACATCGTCCACTTCTACAGCGATCTCATCGGGCTCGGCATGGTCGGGCCTCGCACCGCCCCGCTTCGATTCATGGTGAGCCACCCGCTCGCGGAGTTCGCCGAGCTGGGAGAGGACGCCAACGCCTACGATTCGGTGAGCCGCGTGTCGCTGCTGCCCATCCCGGGCACGGCCGCCACGGCGGGTGGCCCGCAGATGACCATCGAGGCCATCGAGATCAAGGGCATCCGGTCCCGGCCCTATCGTCCGGCGCTGAGCGATCCGGGCGCGAGTTACCTGAAGCTCATCGTGCGCGATCTCGATGCCACGCTCGCCGTGCTCAAATCCGAGCGCACTCCGGTGATCACCGTCGGTGGAAATCCCGTGGAGCTCTCCGGATGGCCCGGCATGACCGGCCAGATTCGCGCGGTCTTCGTGCGGGATCCCGACGGCTATCCCGTCGAGCTGATGCAGGTGACTCCGGCGCCGCCGAGCACCGCGCCGGCTGACTCCAAGGTTCTCGGCGCACGCGTCGCCGTGGTGGTGGACAATCTCGAAGCCACGTGCCGAATGTATCGGCGCCTGGTCGGGCCGGGATTGCAGTTCTGGGTGAGTCCGGCGTTGCTCGGCGATGAATCCTACGAGAAGCTGACGGACAACGCGGGCCGCTTCCGGTTGGCCGTGGCGATGGTTCCCGGGTCTCCGGTCCCCCTGGAGCTCATCGAGTACGCGAATCACAACAAGCATTTCAAACACGCCTACATCCAGGATCCGGGCACCGCGCACTTCCTGTTCATGACGAAGGACGACGACGTGATCATCCGGCGTATCCGGGCCGCCCACCTTCACACGCTCAGCCGATCGAACGCGCCGGTCTACTTGAGCTCGACGGTGCGCTCGATGTTCGTGCCGGACCCGCAAGGCTTCTGGCTCGAGTTCATGGATCGCGTTGCGAAGCCCGCGGCGCCAGCCGCGCCGCCGGCGAAGTAGGGACGCCACATAAGACGTCAGCGGTCGAACGGGCGCCCGCAAGACCCATGGGCGACGCCTGACAGGCACGAATGGCCGGCTCGTGGAGCAAAAGCTGGGAATTGATCGTTCACTCGTTGAGAGTGTTTCAAGCCTATCCGAGCTTTCTTCTGCCCATCCTTACGGTATGGTGCCTCTATGCGCCGAGCGTTCTCTACCTGAGATACGGCTATCCCTGGAAGTTGCACGGCTTTCCGGAAAACTTGGGCGTCGCCTTCCTGTTCATATTCGGCCTGTCTTTTCTCATATTGATGTCCTGCGCCGTCGTTCTGGAGTTGATCAAGCGAATCGAGATCGGCGAGCCGTCTCTGGGTCGCGCCATTGCCAAGGCGATTGACAAGGATCTGCTCAGGGTTCTGCCGCTCGCCGTCGTCTGGGCCGTCATCTGGTTTACCCTGACCGTCATAGAGGCCGTGTTGCGGAAGAAGGGGGATGGCGACAGCGATGAGACGCTGACCGCGGAAAACGCGGCGATGACCCTCGCAAATTTTCGCGAGTTCTCCTTCAGCACCGCCTTCATCGATGCTCTGAAGAAAGGCGTTCGCATGGTCATGTTTTTGATCATGCCGGCCATTGCGTGGGAGAATCTGAGCTTCTTCGAGGCCACGAAGAAAGGCTTGGCCGTCCTGAGAGCGCATCTCGGCGATTTCGCGAGAGGCTATGCCCTGACTTATGCGGCGGCCGCCATCATCCTGATTCCTCCGGGGATCATCTTTGAGCTTGGAACCGGTCGCCACGGCAATCCCCCGCCGATTCATTTTCCGGATTCCGTTTGGATGGCCACCCTGATCTACGTCGGACTCGCATGGAGCTTTTGCATTTATCTGGAACAGATGTTCATGGCGCAGCTGTACCTGTGGAATATGAAGTGGGAACAGAAGGTTGATGAAGCCCTGGACGCCCGTCGGCCTCTGCCCGCCTTCAAGGACGTGGACCGCCCTGAGCTCCTGGCCAAGACGCCCGGTCTTTTCACGTAGCGCCCGGAGGGAATCATGGTCGCAGACACTGACACCCGGATCGATCAGGTTCTCGCCGAATACGACGCCCGCGCCGCGGCCGAGCAGTCCCTCCACGCAGCCGGTTGGAGCGAGGACGGCCGGCGCGATCAGCTGCTCCTGAGGATCGGGCCCGAGACCGGCCGGCTCGTGAGCATCCTCGTGCGAGGCGCGGGCGCGCGAAGTATCGTCGAGCTCGGCACCTCC
This sequence comes from Gammaproteobacteria bacterium, assembly GCA_030040795.1. Classification (GTDB taxonomy): domain Bacteria; phylum Pseudomonadota; class Gammaproteobacteria; order Steroidobacterales; family Steroidobacteraceae; genus JASHUC01. Next base: position 5,559 of record JASHTA010000020.1, read on the forward strand.
TACGGCTATTCGACCGTCTGGCTCGCTGCCGCCGCGCGCGAGACCGGCGGGCGCGTCATCTCGATCGATCTTGCACACCACAAGCAGGATTATGCGCGGACCCGGCTCGAGCGCGCCGGTCTCGGCGAGCACGTCGACTGGCGAACGGGCGATGCCCTCGAGATCCTGAGAGAGCTCGAAGGGCCGATCGAGTTCGTGCTGATCGACCTGTGGAAGGACCTCTACATCCCTTGCTTCGACCTGATCGCGCCGAAGCTCAGTCGGGGCGCGGTTCTCGTCGCGGATAACATGCTGCGCCCCGAGTTCTCCCGTCCCGATGCAGACGCCTATCGGGCGCACATTCGCGGCTATCCCGGCATGGAGTCGGTGACGCTCGATGTGGGGAGTGGAATCTGCGTGAGCCGTTACGCGCCCGGCCGCACGTGAGTCAGCGGTATGGGCGAGCTGCTGTCAGCTATGGTCAGCTACGGTCAGCTACAGTCAGCTGCGGCGCGCGTTTCGCGAAGCCCGCCACTCCGAGCGGCTCTGGCCCCAGATGTCCACCGCATGGCTCTCATACGGCGGCGGCAGTTGGCCCGGACCGCGGTTGCGTGAGCCCAGTTTCTGAGCGACGCGCTGCGAGGCGGCATTGTCCGGGCTGATGGTGTGAATGATCTCGGTCCATTCGAGAGCAGTGAACGCCCAATCGATCGTCGCCGAGGCCGCTTCCGTCGCGTATCCGCGGCCCCAGCAGTCCCGGACGATGGCCCAGCCTATCTCCGGCCCCGGCCATCCCTCGGGCTGCCAGGGACCGACTCGGCCGATCCACCGGCCGGTAGCCTTTTCGATCACGGAGAACATGGCGCACCCGGTCAAATGCCAGGCGCCGGCCACGGACATGAAGCCGCGCCACGCGACGGAGCGCGGCTGCGGGCCGCCGATAGATTGTGAGCCCTCCGCGTCCGCCATCAGCGCGGCCCACGAGTCGAAGTCCTCGGTCCGAAGCGGCCTCAGACGGAGGCGCGGGGTCACGATTTCCACATCACTCCGGCTCATGACGCTCACCGCTCAGGCGCTCCACCCGGCGCTCGCCTCGTGAGTTCGATCACGGCCGGCATGGCGACCAGTACCAGCGGCAGCTGGACGATCATCCCCGAGATGATGGCGATCGCGAGCGGCTGGAGCATTTGATCGCCCGAGCCGCTGACCGCCGCTCCGAGCGGAAGCAACGCGAGGATCATGGCGAGCGTGCTCATCGTGATCGGACGCAGCCGGTTGAGCGCCGCGCGGCGCAGCGCGTCGCTCCGCTCCAGCGTGGCCGCGAGCGATTGATACTCGGACGCGAAGAAGATCGCCATCTCGGTCGCGATGCCGACGATCATCACCATTCCCATCATGGCGGTGATGTTGAACTCGGTGCCGGTGATCCATAGTCCGATGAATACTGCCCCGCTCGACAGCAGAGCGCTGCAAAGGATGACGAGGGGAAGCCGGAACTCATTGTAAAGGAACAGCAGCAGGACGAGCTCGGCGATGGCGGCCGCCGTGAAGACCTTGACCATACCCGCAAAGGCGATCTGCTGCTGCTTGTACTCGCCGCCGACGGTGTAATACACGCCCGGCGGCAGAGCCCCCGGCCGGTCGAGCACTTTCTTTACGGCATCCAGGGTCGTGCCGAGATCGTGGCCGCCTCCGATCTCGGCCGTCACGTCGACCACCTGCGCGAGATTGTCCCGCGTGATCTCCGGCTGACCGGCTACGAAGTCGATCCGCGCGACGGCCCGCAGCGGAAAGAGCCGCCCGGAGGGTGAGCGGACGAGCAGCTTCCCGAGATCGCTGCGGTAGATCGTGCTGGCGGCGATCGTGCCCGCCGCGATCATGCCGGCCGCGGAATCGAGCCGCAGCCGCACCCCCACATCCTCCACCGGGCCCACGTAACGGGTCGCGACGGCCCCGTAGAGGTAGCGCTCGATCTGATCCTGCACGTCCTTGACGGTCGCGCCTTGTGCGGCTGCCGCGGCTGGATCGACGTGCACCTCCAGAGCGTCTCCCGCCGGAATGACTCCACTGTCGACGGAATCCGGCACGATCCCCGGTACTTTCGAGACCGTCGCCGCAACCGCATGCGCCGCAGGGATGAGCGCATCAGGATCCTTCGCGCTCAGCTGGATGACGACCGGCTCCGGACGGCCAACCATGTCGCCGATCATATCGTCGAGGAGCTGGTGGGGATCGAAGGTGATGCCCGGCACCTCCCTTGCGACCGTGCCCGCGATCCGGTCCATCACTGTCCAAAGATCGGGACGGTGCGAGGCCGCGATCAGGCGAATGAAGAAGTCTCCCTGATAGGTTTCCTTGAGGTCACCACCGAGGCCGGCGCCCGTACGACGGGAGTACGTATAGACGGCTGGATCGGCATGGAGGATGTCCTCGACCTGCTCGAGCTCACGATTGGATTCGGCGAGCGAGGTGCCCGGCGCGGTTTGATAATCGAGCACGAATCCGCCCTCGTCCATCTTCGGCAGAAAGCCGGTCCCGACATGCAGGTAGGCGGTAAGGCCCGCAGCGATCAGCACGAACACGGCCACCGCGATTGCCCACGGCCGTGCGAATGCGCCGCTCAGCAAGCGGCCATGCCAGCGCGCGAGCGGGCTGTCACGCGCTTCGGCCGGATCGCGCCAGAGCTGGAAGTCGACGGATGCGCGCACCAGCAACGGCACGATGACCGCCGCGAGTATGAACGACACGATGAGCGCAGAGGCCATCGTCACCGAGAGGAACTTGAAGAAGGCCCCGGTGATACCGGAGAGGAATGCAAGCGGAATGAAGATGATGAGCGTGGCGAGGCTCGAGCCGAGCAGGGGAGAGAGGAACTCCCGGGCCGCCGGCAGTACCGCGGCGTTCGCGGTGCCCGCGGTGCCCGCGGTGCCCGCGGTGTCCGCGGTGCCCGCACGTCGCGCGATGTGCTCGATCATCACGATCGCATCGTCGATGAGCAGTCCGATCGCTGCCGCGATGCCGCCGAGGGTCATGATGTTGAACGTCATGCCGAGCGCGCGGAGCACGAGCACCGTGATGAGCACCGCAAGTGGTACGATCGCCATCGCGACGGCGGCGAGACGCCAGTTGCGCAGGAACGCGAGCACGACGAGCGCCGCGAACACGAGCCCGATCAGGATAGCCTCCTCCACCGCGCTGATGGAGGAGTGGACGAGCTCGGTCTGGTCGTACCATTTGTAGAGGTGGACCGAGGAAGGCTGCGTCTTCAGGAACGCGTCCAGGGTTTGCTGGACGGTCGTCGCGAGGCTCAGGGAATCGGCGCTGTCCTGTTGATAGACGTCGACCGTGACTGCGGGCTTGCCGTTGTCGTTGACGAGCAGCCATTGCGGCTCCGCGCCGGCGCTCACCTGCGCGACATCCGAGAGGCGCACGGCGCCTGCTTTCCCGCCGCTCGCTCCGGTGCGCAGCACGACGTTGCGGACCGATTGCGCGGAGTCGAACGCGCTGTTGCCGATCACCAGGTAGAGGCGATCATCGTCCTCGAGCCTTCCGAGGGCGTCGATGGAGTTGGTATTGGCAATGGCTGTCTCGACGTCATTGAGCGTGAGGCCGTACGCGAGCAGGCTCTGCGGACTGACGTTGACTTCTATCTCGGGCGTCCGGCCGCCCAGCACCCCGATTCTTCTGATCCCGGCGATACCGGTGAGGAGCGGTGCGATCTGGTACTGCGCGAGGCGGCGCAGCGCGGCCGGCGAGATCTGATCGGAGACGAGCGCATAGGAGACGAACGGCATCAGCACGTTCGGGCTCATCTGGATCGCCTCGTACGTCGTTCCGGCCGGCAGCTCGGGCAGCTCCTGGGCAAACGCCGAGTCGACGCGCAGAAGCGCCTGGTCCATGTCGGAGCCCCAGGGGAAGTCGACGAAGATCTCAGCCGAGCCGCGCGAGGTCGTGGACACTACTTCCACTGCACCGGGAACGGCGCGCGCCACCTCCTCGAGCGGCTGCGTCACATCGATCAGCATCTGCCGCGCGGGCATGCTGCCGGCGCTCACCTCGATACGGATCCGGGGGAAGCTCACGACCGGGAAGAGGCTCACCGGAAGCGCGTTCCCCGCGTACAGGCCCGCGAGCCCCAGCGCGATCGCCACGCACAAAAGCGGTCCGCGGTGCCGCTCGAGGAATCGAGCGAAGGTCATTGGACGCCGTGGGTCGCGGGACGGGCGAGCCGCACCGCCATGCCGTCCTTCAGCTGGTAGTTGCCGGCGAGCACGAGCGGAGCGCTTATGTCGAGCGGCCCATCGACCGTGTCCTCGGCTTGCTCGGTCCCCAGCACCCGTACGGGCACCATCTTCGCCATCCCGGCGATCACCTGAACGACATACGCATTGCCGTTGTCGTCGACCAGCACGGCCTCGTGCGGAACGATGAAGCCTTGCACCGTACCGATGGTAATCGTCGCTTGCGCGGCCTGGCCGGGGAACAGGCCCCCGTCCGGGAGCGAGATCTGTACGGGCACGAGCCCGGTACCGTTGTCGACGACCGAGCCGCGCATCAGCACCTTGGCGGCATACGATTGCGCGCCGCCGATCGCGGTGACAGTCGCGCGCTGGCCGGCGCGCACGGCCGAGGCCTCGTCGGGCGAGACCCCAGCTTGCAGAACGAGTCCTTCGGGGCGGGCCAGCTCGAGCAGCGGAGTGCCTTCCGCGACGATGCTTCGGGAGCTCGTGAGTACCGCAGTGACGATTGCCCGGAACGGGGCGCGCAGCGTCGCGGGGCCGCCGGCGCCCTGCGCCTTGAGGGCCGCAAGCGCCGCGCGCGCATTGGATTCAGCTTTCTCGGCGTCGGCGAGCTGCTGCCGTGTCGCCAGCTGCTCTGCAAGCAACTCACGCGTGCGGGTCACGGAGTCCGTGGTCGCGCGCAGTTCGACCTGTGCTTGCGCGTACGCGGCGGCCGTCTCGGGGTTCGGGGCAAGACGCACGAGCGGGGCGCCGCGGGCGACTTCCTCCCCGACACGCACGTCGAGTTCTGTCACGGTCGCTGCGAGCGGTGACATCACCGATATGCGCCCGTTCGAGCTCGCCTGCACCGATCCGTAGGCCACCACCGTGCGGGGCAGACTGCCGCGCCGCACCCGCGTCGTCTGCACGAGCACGCTCGGCGCAGCGCCGTCGGGCGCCTCGGCCTGAGTTTCCGAGGGGAGCGATATCAGCGCCACCAGCGCCACCAGCGACACCAGCGCCAACAGCAGCAGGCGGACGGACGGCATTCGCATGGCGGCTACGAGGCGCGAGCCGTTCCTCGGGGCGCGTTCGCGTTGGGCGCAAGCCGTGTCGTGTCGGGCTCGACCTGTGTGCCGAGGACCGTCGCGAGTGCGATGGAGTCGGTCCACAGGTCGTGGAGCAGCTCGAGGTGGGTCGCTTCGGCGCCGAGATACGATTCAACCAAGGTCAAGTAGCTCGCGGCTGGGAAATTGCCGCTGTCGAAGGCGCGCCTCGCGCTGTCCACGCTCTCACGCAGGCCAGGCAGCCGCTGGTCGAGGGCTTGAAGCTGCGAGTCGAGCAGTCGAGCCTCGTCCCACAGTCGCCACGCATCCGCGTCCGCCTGATCCAGGCGCACGAGATACTCGGCGTGCAGCTGCTCGCGCGTCGCGCTCTGGATCGCGATGCTTCCGCGGCCGCGATCGAAGATTGGCAGCGTGAGAGTGATACCAAAGCCGGTCGTGTGAACGTCCGAGACATCACGTGCACGCGTGACTCCAATCGAGACGTCCGGGAACTGCGACAGCACTGCAGCGCGCAGCTTCTCCTCCTGGGCGCGGTACCCGGCTTGCAGGGCTCGCAGATCCGGACGAGATTGCGGCAGCCGGGCGAGCGCGCTCTGAACGTCAGCGCGAGCCGGCAGCTCGGGCGGCGCGAGCGAGCTCAAAGGCAATGTCACGTCCGGCTGCACGCCGAGCAGCGCGCGCAGCGCGTGTTGAGCTTGCGAGAGGGTGCGGTCGGCGGCACCACGCTGCGTGCGAACCTCGATCACCACCGCGAGATCGGCGCTGGTTTGCTCGAGTGTGGCATTGCCCGCCGCGAGCGCGCGTCGGGAGCGCTCCAGCTCCTGCGAATAGATCCGCTCCGCGGGCGCGAGAAAAGCGAGCCGTTCCGCAGCGATCGATTGCTCGACGTACAGCGTGCGGGCCTCGGCGACGGTCTGCCATTCCTGCCACAGCAGATCGAGGCGCGCCTGGCCATACGTGGAGCTGGCGGCGGTCTTCAGGCTCGAGTGAGTAAGGAGAGCCTGCAGGTCGACCGACAGCGCGAGGCCGTAGGCATCGTACTCCGGATAGCGGGGATCGGTCGGGGGGATGTTGCCATCCATCTTGTAGTCGCCGGAGTAGGTGAGCTGCGGGTCCGGCAGCAGTCCGGCGGCAAACGCCTGTGCGCGCGCCACGTGCATCGCAGCGCGTGCGGCGGTGAGATCCGGGTTGTTGAGGACCGCCAGCGTCGCAACGGCATTCATGTCGAGCGGAGATACGCCGCGCGGCGCGACGCTCGCAGCGAGCTCGCTGGCGTGAGGCAGCGGCAGGGGCGAGTAGCTCGCGCAACCCGCAATGGCAATGGCAATGGCGACGGCGACGGCTGCGAGCCATGCGCTTGTGGTCAGCGGCCGCCGCATCGTCAAGGGCTCGATCTCACGGTGCGAGGATGAGCAGCTTGAAGGTTCCCGGCACCACCGATGGGCGGACAAAGCGCCGCTGCTGCGGCGGTCCTGCTGGCTGCGCCGGCGGCGGTCCTCCCGACCGTTGCATGACCGGTCGGCCCGCCGGGAGCTTGAATTCGGCGGCGACGAGATAGACCCGATGAGTCGTGGGATCGAGCTCCATGGTGCGCGCACTGCGCGCCGTCGGGACGTTCTCGACAACTTCGTACCGATCTGGCGCGACCTCGCGAACCACGGTCAGCGTCCCGGACACGCCGTTCGAGCTGAAGGCGAGTCCGGTCGCCGGATCGAAGCGGTTCGAGTCGACACCTTGACCGATGGGGACCGTGGCGACAACCTTTCCAGCTTGCGTGTCGGACACGGCCATCACACCGTTGCGGCACCCCGAGAAGATGCGCTCATGGGCTGCATCGATCGCCATGCCCGAGGGGTTCATGCAGGGCGCGAGGGACCAGCGGCGCACGATCGTCAAGCTCTTGCTGTCGAGTGCCACGACCTCGCTCTTGTCCTCGATGTTGATGTAGACCATGCCGCGGCCGTCGGCCGTGCCGGCTTCGGGCCGGCCGTCGAGCGATAGCATGCCGGCGACCTTGTCGGTCTGGGCATCGATGGCCGTCACGTCCCCGCCTCTGCCTTCAATCGCGAACACCCGATCGGAGTTCGGGTCGTAGAGAATGCCGTCGGGACCCTGTCCGACCGCGATATCGCCGAGCTTCTTCAGCGTCCGGCGATCAAAGACGACGACCGAGTTCGACCCGCCATCGGTGATGTACCCTCGGCGATGCGCGAACGCGACGCCATGAATGCCCTTCATGCCGCCGATGTCGCCGACGAGGCGGCCGTTACCGGCATTGACCACCATGGCGTGAGTGCCGCGAGTGATGAACAGCCGGCGTGTCTCGGGATCGAGGGTGATATAGTCCCATCCCGATGCGCCGCCCAGGATGGCCGTTTTAACCACGTGATAATGGGGCTCGGCGCCGGCCGCAACGGACGCGGCTGCGAGCGCGCCGAGAGCGATCGCCCAAATGGGCAAGCGCCGAATGCCTCTCGACTGCGAAGCTGCCCTCATGACTGGGTGTCCTCTTTCCGCTTCTGGAGTGCGTCACGCCGCGAAGGCGCATTATCGGCCGCGCTTGCCGGGCTGGACCTTGTATTTTTTTAAGATTCGCGGCCCGTTTTCGTGCGGCCCGGTCGGGCGCGAACCGTGAAAGTGCTCCTCGTCGAGGACGATCTCGAGACCGCCGCGTACATCGCGGACGGCCTCGGCGCACAGGGCGTCGAGGTCGACCACGCGCCCGACGGCGCTTCGGGCTTCTCGCGTGCGATGAGAGGCGGCTATCAGGCCATCATCCTCGACCGGTTGCTCCCGGGCCGCGACGGCTTGTCGTGCCTGAAGGATCTGCGCCGCGCGGGCGCGACCACGCCGGTTCTCTATCTCACCGCGCTCGACGGCCTGAACGACCGCGTGGAAGGTCTCGAGGCGGGCGCGGACGACTATCTCGCGAAGCCGTTCTTTTTGCTCGAGCTGCTCGCTCGCCTGCGGGCGCTCGTGCGGCGGGCCGAGGCCGTGCAGCCGCAGACGCGCCTGCGCGCCGGGGACATCGAGCTCGATCTGATCGACCGCAAGGTCACGCGCGGCGGCTGCGAGATCGAGCTGCTGCCTCAGGAGTTCAAGCTGCTCGAATGCCTCGTGCGCAACGCCGGCAATGTCGTGACCCGCGGCATGCTCCTGGAGCGGGTCTGGAACATCCACTTCGATCCGCGGACGAGCGTGGTCGAGAGCCACGTGAGCCGCCTGCGCTCGAAGCTGGGTCAGAGTGTCAAGACCGAATACATCCGCACTGTCCGCGGGTCGGGGTACGTGTTCGTTGCCGGGCTCAGAGCGTTTCCATAGCGAGACGGCCCGGCTGTCCGCGCTGCTCATCGGGCTGTTCGCGGCCTCGGCGCTGGTGCTCGGCGCGACCGTTTACTGGATTGCAGATCGCGCGATGCGGGCGGAGCTGCGCGATTTCATCAGCGCCGATGTCGGCGCGGTCGCGAGCGGCTACCGGAGCGAGGGACTGTCGGAATCCATCGAGGTCGTGCATCAGCTCACGTCGGTGCCGGGCCTCGCAGGCCGCATCCTCCTGCAAAGCCGCGACGGCACGAAGCTGGCCGGAAATCTGGATGCGATGCCCCCACGGTCCGGGCTCTTCGAAGTCAATGCGCGGGACGAGCGGGCGGGCGGGCGTGCCGGCGAACGTGCGGGCGGGCGGCGCCAGCTCGTGCTCGGCGACGGGAGCTTCCTTCCCGACGGCTCTTATCTCTTCGTGGGCGAGAATGCGGAGCTTCTCGCGCGCACGCGGAACCGCATCCTCGGCTCCTTCATCTGGATCATCGGGGTCACCGTCGCGCTTGCCGTCGCCGGCGGAATGCTCCTCAGCGCGGGTTTTCTCAAGCGAATCGACGCGATCACCCGCACCTGTCGCGCAGTCGTCTCCGGCCGGTTCGGCGAGCGCATTCCCATTCATCACTCGCAGGCGCAGCTCGATCGACTCTCGGCGACGATCAACGACATGCTGGATCGGATCGAGACCTTGCTCGAGAGCTTGAGGCAGGTCTCCACCGACATCGCTCACGAGCTGCGTACGCCCCTCACGCGCCTCCGGCAGCGGCTCGAGTCGGCGCGCGCCAAAGCATCATCGGTCCGGGATTACGAGCTCGTCGTGAACCGCGCGCTCGAGGACTGCGACGCGATTCTCGCTGTCTTCTCCGCGCTTCTCAGCATCTCTCAAATCGAATCCGGCATGCGGCTTGCGAGTTTCGCGCCTATCGATCTCACCGAGGTGCTGCGCCAGGTCGTCGAGATGCTCGCACCCGTCGCGGCGGACAGTCAGCAAACGCTCTCCTCGGACCTCCCGGGTGCCCTGCGTGTGCGCGCCGACCGGACACTGCTCACGCAAATGTTCTCGAACTTGGTGGAGAACGCCATCCGGCACGCCGGCCGAGGCGCGAAAATCGCCGTGGAGTGCCGGACCAGTGGCAGTACCGGACTCGTGCGCATCGTCGACTCGGGGCCCGGCATCCCCGCCCCGGAGCGCGATAGGGTGTTCGGCCGCCTGTACCGTCTGGAGCGAAGCCGCAACACGCCGGGAAGCGGCCTCGGGCTCGCGCTCGTCGCGGCGATCGCGAAGCTTCATCAGTACACGATTACGCTCTCGGACGCCACGCCTGGCCTGCGTGTCGACGTTCGCATCCCGTTGAGCACCAGCTCCATGACGGCGCCTTGACGCGCCGGGCGCGCTAGCGGTAGCTGACTACCTCGTACTCGATCCCGTCGGGATCGAGAAAGTAGAACCGGCGGCCGGGATCATAGTCGGCGTGGGAGAAGGGTGTCAGGCCCGCGGCCGAGACACGAGCCTCCGTGGCGTCGAGATCGTCGACTTCGACGCCGATGTGATTGAGCGGCTGCCCCTTCGCGAAGTCCTCCGCCGTGTACATCGTATCGCGCCCGGTATAAAGAGCGACGTAGTGCTCGCTCGAGCCGACGTGGATCGTATGACCGCCATCCCGTGCCTCGCCCCGCCAGCGCACGCGCCAGCCGAAGAGCTCCTCCAGCAGCCGGGCCGTGCGCTCGGGATTCGTGACGGTGACATTCACATGCTCGATTCGCAATGCGGTCATGACGTCCTCCGGCGCTGGCAGGCGCGGCCCTGCGTTCGCGGGCTTGTGTGTGCGGTTTGCGTGCACCGTTTGCGTACGCGGCTCGCGTGCACAGCCTTGCGCGTATGACTCCCGCGGCGGCAAACTGTACAACCTAAAGCTCACTTTAGGTCAAGCATTGTCTGAACTTCGCCGCGAGCACTGTGTATGCAACCCCCTGTTCTGTCGATCGGGCAACTCTCCCGCCGGACCGGTATGTCCGTGTCCGCAATCCGGTACTACGAGGCGCGCGGTCTCGTCAGGCCGATCCGCACGCGCGGGAATCAGCGCCGCTTCCTGCGCGCCGACATCCGCCGCCTGTCGTTCGCCTTGATCTCGCAGCGGCTCGGGCTGACGCTCGCGGAGATCGAGGCTGAGCTCTCCACGCTTCCAAGGGGGCGCGTTCCCACGAGGGAGGACTGGCATCGCATCAGCGTGCGGCTCCGGGGTACGCTTGGAGCGAAGATCCAGATGCTCGAGAAGATGCGCGATCTGCTCGACGGATGCATCGGCTGCGGATGCTTGTCGCTCGACCGCTGTGCCCTGTACAACCCTGTCGACCGCGCCGCGCGGGCCGGCCCGGGCCCTCGCTTCCTGCTGGGCGACCGGCCGCGGGACTTCGCCGCTATAGGATCGGGACCAGCGGGACCAGCGGGAGCAGCGGGCCGAAAGCCGCCGGCCTAACTGCCGATCATCAGCGATGTTTGACGCTCGGTGCCACGAGCGCTTTGCGCTGTGAGCTACGTGCGCCGCCTCGCCGCGGCGAAGAGCAGCCCGCGCGGATAGGGAAGCGCGAGCTGCGGCATCTCAGGCTCACCGAAGTAACGGAGCGATCGTGTTTCGGGGTCGCGCGTCGAAGTTGAATGGCCGATCACGTCGCAAAGATAGAGAATCACCGTGTACTCTACGGCGTCTCCATTTGGGTAGACGTACCGAAACGCCCTGCCGCCGAACACGCCGAGAATGTTTGCGGGGCGTACCTGTAGTCGAGTCTCCTCCAGCACCTCGCGCACGATCGCCTGCTCGGGCGTCTCGCCGGGCTCGATGCCACCGGCCGGCAGGCTCCAGCCTTCTCCGGAGGATTTCTCCTGCAGAAGAATGCGGCCGTCGCCGTCGGGAATCACCGCCGCGACACCGGGAAGCAGGAGCAGGTCATGCCCGATCTTTGCTCGAACCGCTCCGATATACGACATGGCTTGTCCCCGTTCGCGCCGATGGAGCATGCTACCTGCAGCGACGGCGAGGGGCACGACTGCGTGGCACTACTGCGGGCCCCGGCGGCGGGGTTGCGCCTACGCCTGCGGGGATGCGACGATACCGCGCGGAGCCCATTGAGCGGCGGCAAGCCTCGTCTCCGCTCGCGCCGTCCGGGCCGACGCCCACTCGAGGATCATTTCAATGGCCGAGCACTCGCACGCTTTCGATTACATCGTCGTGGGCGCCGGCTCCGCCGGATGCGTGCTCGCGAGCCGGCTGAGCGAGGAGCCGGATCGCAGCGTGCTGCTCCTCGAGGCCGGCGGCGATGACAGCCATTACGCGCTGCGGATGCCGCTCGCCTTCCTGCGCGCCATGATGAATCCGCAATTCTCCTGGGGCTACCTGAGCGAGCCGGAGCCGCACTTGAACGGCCGCAGAGTGCCGCTGCCGCGCGGCAAAGTGCTCGGGGGCTCGGGGTCCATCAACGGCATGTTCTACATGCGCGGCCACTCCCTCGACTTCGAGACTTGGCGGCAAATGGGGTGTGAGGGGTGGGGCTATGCCGATGTGCTTCCCTACTTCAAGCGCATGGAGACGAGCTGGCGCGGCGCCGGCAAATATCACGGCGGCAAGGGGCCCCTGCACGTCGCGGCCATCGACACCAGCCGGCTGCTGCACGAGCCACTCTTTCAGACGGCCGTGCCCGCAGGCTTCAACACGAGCGACGACATTCATGGCGATGTAGAAGAGGGCTTCTCGCGCGGCGAGGTGACGATCGACCGCAGAGGACGCCGGGCCAGCACTTCCTGGGCGTACCTGCATCCCGTGATGGGCCGCAAGAATCTGACCGTTACGCTCAAAGCGCTCGTCACACGGGTTCTCACCGAGAACGGACGGGCGATCGGCGTCGAATACAGCCGCGACGGCCGACTGCATCAGGCTCGTGCCCACCGTGAAGTGATCCTCGCCGGCGGTACCTACAATTCGCCGCAGCTTCTGATGCTCTCCGGGATTGGGCCGGGGGAAGAGCTGCGCCAGGTCGGCATCGAGCCCGTGCTCGATCTGCCCGGCGTCGGCCGCAATCTATCCGAGCATCCGCACATCCCGGTCGAGTTCGCGGCGACCTCGGCCGTCACTTTCCTCAACGAGCTGCGCTTCGATCGAGTCGTCCGGTCCGTCGTTCGCTGGAAACTGCTCGGCACCGGCGCATTCGCCACGCAGATCAACAGCTGCAACGTCATCATCCGTACGCGCCCGGATCTTCCGCAGCCGGACGTTCAGCTGATGTGCAACCCCATCCGCATGGACGCGAAGCTGTGGTTCCCGGTCGTTGCGCCGGTCCAGGAGCACCGCATGACGGCGGATGTCGTCGTGTTGCACGAGAAGAGCCGCGGCTGGCTGACGCTGCGCTCGGCCAATCCTCAGGATCCTCCGCGCGTGCAGCTCAATATCTTCGCCGACAAATCCGACTTCGAGGTTGCCATCCGCGGCATCCGCGCGGCACGCAAGATCTACTCGACGCCGCCGCAGGCCAAGTACGTCGGCCGGGAGCTGCGACCCGGCGCCGAGCTCAAGACCGACGCGGAGCTCGAGGCTTACATCCGCAGCGCCGCGCAGGTTACGCAGCATCCCGTGGGGACTTGCAGCATGGGTACGGGTCCGGATGCGGTGGTCGACCCTTGGCTTCGTGTCCGCGGCATCGAGGGTCTGCGAGTCGCCGATGCGTCCATCATGCCAACCGTGCCCGGCGGAAACACCAACGCCGCGGTCATCATGGTCGCGGAGAAGGCATCGGACCTCATTCTCGGGCGTCCCGCGCTGCCGTCTGAGCCTGTCCGCCGAGCGCGCAGCTCGGCCGAGGAGACGGCGGTCGCCTGAGGTTTGTCGGTCGCCTGAGGCCTATCAGTCGCTTGAGGCCTATCGCTCGCTGTCGAGCTGCTGCATCTGCTCGGCGCCGTAGCGGGTGCCTGCCACGGCCTCGGCCGGGACCGCCTTCTCGATCTCCGTGAGCTCCTCCGGCGACAGATGCATCGACAGAGTCTGGAGAGCTTCGGTCAAGCCTTGCCGCCGCGTCGTTCCGATGAGAGGAACGATGTCGTCGCCTCGCGAGAGTACCCAGGCGATCGCGAGCTGTGAGGGCGTCACGCCCTTGCGGCGCGCGATGATCGCGAGGGCCTCGACCAGGCGCAGGTTGCGCTGATAGTTCTCTCCTTGGAAGCGCGGCATGTGGGCACGCAGGCCCGGAACCACCGGCGGCAGAGCCCCCGTGAGCAGTCCGCGCGAGAGCACGCCGTAGGCCGTGATCGCAATGCCGAGCTCGCGGGCGGCAGAGAGAACGCCGCTCTCGATACTGCGGCTCGCGAGCGAGTACTCGATTTGAAGATCGACGATCGGGTGCACGGCCTGCGCGCGCCGCAGCGTGCTCGCGCCCGCTTCGGACAGGCCGACATGCCGCACATGCCCCGAGCGGATCAGATCGACGATGGCGCCGACGGTCTCCTCGATCGGCACGTGGGGATCGACCCGCGCGGGGCGGTAGATGTCGATGTAGTCGGTGCCGAGCCGCTTCAGGCTATAGGCCGCGAAGTTCTTCACCGCTTGCGGGCGCCCGTCGAATCCCGCAAAGGCGCCGCTCGGCGTGCGCAGCGCGCCGAACTTCACGCTGAGCAGCACCTGCTGCCGAGACTTGCCGCGCAGCGCGCGGCCGATGAGCGTCTCGTTGTGGCCCATGCCGTAGAAATCGCCGGTGTCGATCAGCGTGACGCCCGCGTCCATCGCCGCGTGAATCGTGGCGATGCTCTCCTCCTCGCGGGCCGGGCCGTAGAAATCGGACATGCCCATGCAGCCGAGCCCGATTCTGGAGACTTGCGGTCCTGAGCGGCCGAGCGCGAACGTTTGCATGGGGTTAATCTAGCACGGTGCGCGTCTATCTCATTCGTCATGCCATCGCGTTCGACCGCGACCGCAAGCGCTGGCCCGATGACCGGGAGCGGCCGCTCACGCCCGAAGGCATGGAGAAGTTCCGCAGAGCGGCGGCAGGGCTCGAGCGCCTGGTGGGCGAGGTCGGCTGCGTCCTGACGAGCCCGCTCATCCGTGCGCGGCAGACCGCGTCGATCCTCCAGTCGGTCGCCGGCTGGCCCCGAGCCGTCGAGGCGCCGGAGCTCGCTCCGGGCGGCGCCGTGGAGCAGGCGCTGGCGCTCATCGGCGATCGGGCCGCTGCCGACCCCGAGCTCGAGCGCCTCGTGCTGGTCGGCCACGAGCCCCATCTCACCGAGCTTCTCGGCGCGAGCGTGACCGGCTCCCGCGCTCGCGTTCGATGTGAGCTCAAGAAGGGCGGCGCGGCGTGCCTGCTGTTTCCGGCCGGCCGTTCAGGCCGCGCCCGGCTTGCACGGCGGGGCGAGACGCGGGGCGAGACGCGGGGCGAGACGCGGACCGAGGCGCGGACCGGATGGGTCAATCCGCCTCAGCTCGAGTGGCTGATCACACCGAGGGCGCTGCGCGCGCTCGCCGGGCGGTAAGCCGCGCCTGAAGGTCGTACTCGCTCGCGCCGGTCACCCGCACTTGCGCCAGATCGCCGGGCTGCAGCCCCGATCCGTTCCGAATCCTCACCACGCCGTCGATCTCCGGCGCGTCGGCCCAGCTGCGCGCAACCGCACTATCTCCGTCGATCTTGTCGACCAGCACCTCGATCGTCTTGCCGACGCGAGCCGCAAGGCGCTTGGCGCTGATCGCCCGTGCGCGCTCCATGAAGCGCTCGTAGCGCTCCTCCTGCACCTCGGGCGCGACCGGATCCGCGAGCGCATTGGCCTTCGCGCCGTCGACGGGCGAGTACTTGAAGCAACCGACACGGTCGAGCTCGGCATCATCGAGCCAGGCGAGCAGCTCCGCGAACTCGGCCTCCGTCTCGCCCGGGAAGCCGACGATGAACGTGCTGCGGATCGTGAGCTCGGGGCACTGCGCGCGCCAGGCCCGGATGCGGGCGAGCGTGTTCTCGGCGTGCGCCGGACGGCGCATGCGCTTCAGCACGCTCGGGCTGCCATGCTGGAACGGAATATCGAGATACGGCAGCACGCGGTGCTCCGCCATGAGCTCGATCACCTCATCGACGTGGGGATACGGATAGACATAGTGCAGGCGTACCCACACGCCGAGCGAGCCGAGTCCCCGGGCGAGATCGATGAAGCGCGCCGCGTAGGTCTGCCCGCGCCAAGCCGCGGAGGCGTAGCGCACGTCCGTGCCGTAGGCGCTCGTGTCTTGCGAGATGACGAGCAGCTCCTTCACGCCGGCCGCCACCAGCCGCTCGGCCTCGCGCAGGACCTCATCGATGGGCCGGCTCGCGAGCCGGCCGCGGAGGCTCGGGATGATGCAGAAGCTGCAGCGGTTGTTGCAGCCTTCGGAGATCTTGAGGTAGGCGTAGTGCCGCGGAGTCAAGCGGATCCCCTGCGGCGGCACCAGATCGAGAAACGGATCGTGACGCGGCGGCAGATACTCGTGCACGGCACCCATCACGTCCTCGTACGCATGCGGGCCCGTGATCTTGAGCACCTGCGGATGACGCTCGAGGATCCGCTCGGGCCGTGCGCCGAGGCATCCCGTGACGATGACGCGGCCGTTCTCGGCCAAGGCTTCGCCGATGGCATCCAGCGACTCGTCGATCGCCGCATCGATGAAGCCGCACGTGTTCACCACGACCACATCGGCGTCCCGGTAGGTGGGCGCGATGTCGTAGCCCTCGGCGCGCAGCCCGGTGAGGATGCGCTCGGAGTCGACGAGCGCCTTGGGACACCCGAGGCTGACGAAGCCGACTCGGGGAGCTCGGGGAGCGCGAGGAGCTGTCACTGGGTGGCCGTGTCGCCGGACACCGAGATACCGGGATCCAGCGCGCCGCTCTCCGTGGAGTGCCGTACGGTTCTCAGCGCAAAGAACAAGGCGAGGGCCGCGAGCGGCATCAGGACCCAGGGCCACACGGCCGGGCGGCGGTGCTCCGCGGCCGGGCGCCGATGCTCTGCGGTGGAGCGCCGCTCGGCGGGGACACGAGCGGCCGGTAGGGGCTTCTGCGACATGGCGCGCAGCCTACTCTCCGCGCCTCGCCGCCGCCAATGCGCCAGCTCGATCTCGATCCCGTCATAGGATTTGCTGGATCCGTCCTCGGGCTGCGCCGGCGGCGATCTCGAGAAAGCCGACCGCCACGGGCAGGCTGAATCGGCGGGGTCCGGCGCTGCCTGGATTGATGTAGAGGACGCCGTCCCGGGTGTCCATCGCCGGCCGGTGCGAGTGCCCCGCGATCACCGCCGCGAAGCCGCCAGCCGCGGGGTCGAGGTCGAGCTCGTTGAGGTCGTGCAGCACGTAAAGGCTGGCGCCCTCGAGCTCGAGCGCTTCCGTCTCGGGAAGTCCGCGGGTCCAGGGCCCGCGGTCGTTGTTTCCTCTGACAGCCCGGACGGGCGCGAGCGCACGCAGCTCCTCGAGCACCTCCGGCGTTCCGATGTCGCCCGCGTGGATGATCAGGTCGACGCCGGAGAGGGCCTGCTTGGCTTCGGGGCGAAGCAGGCCGTGGGTGTCGGAGATGAGACCGACGCGCAAGACTTCAGTGTCCGTATCTCACGACGAGCTGTGCTCTGCCGAGGGCGGAGGCGTCCGCATATGCGGCGATGATGGTCGCCGTGGCATCGGGTGGCACGTTGAGCCTCGCGACGGGGAGGGCGTACAGGCGGAAGTAATAGCTGTGCGGCTTGCCAGGAGGCGGGCACGGACCGCCGTAGCCCGCCGTGCCGAAGCCCGAGCGGCCCTGGATCGCTTCCGCCGGCATGAGTTTCTTGCGCACGTTGCCCGCACCGGCGGGCAGCGAGCTCGTGGTGGCCGGGATGTCGTAGACGATCCAGTGCCAGAAACCCTCGGCTTCGGGCGCATCGGGGTCGTGCATGAGAAGAGCGAAGCTCTCGGTGCCCGCCGGCGCGTTGCGCCATTCGAGCGCCGGCGAAACGTCCTGTCCGCCGCAGCGGCTATTGACCTGTCTACGATGCATCATCCCGCCGTCCGTGAAGTCGGAACTCGACAGCTCGAAGTGCGCCGCAGCTGATGCCGCGTCCGCCGCGCCTTCCGACTGGGCATAGCCGTCGGTCGCGCGGGCGAGGGCCAGAGCGGCCAGCACTCCGACGCTCGCAGCGATCAGGCTGCTGGAGCCACGGTTACGCATCACACCACCTCCTCGAACGCTCGCCGCCATATGGCCGCCCTCTTAAGATATCCGAATACGGGTGCCGCTTCGCGCGTCTCGCAAAGCCGGGCGCGCTGATGCATAGTCGGCGGGTCCGATCCAGGTACAGGCGTGAATTCCGAGCATCGAAAGTTTCTGTTCGTCTCCCTCATCGGACTGATCAGCGACATCGCCTGGCAGGTCGCGAAGGAGGGACACGAGGTCAAGTACTACATCCGTGACGAGAAGGACCGCGATATCGCGGATGGGTTCGTTCCGAAGGTCGACGACTGGGAGCGGGAGGTCGACTGGGCGGATGTGATCGTTTTCGACGACACGCTCGGTCAGGGCGCGATCGCCGAGGAGCTGCGCCGCAAGGGCAAGCTCGTGGTGGGCGGCACGGCGTACACGGACCGCCTGGAAGACGACCGCTCGTTCGGCCAGGAGGAGCTCAAGAAGGCCGGCATCAACATCCTGCCGTACCGGGAATGCGACGATTTCGACGAGGCGATCGCCTACGTCAGGGCGAATCCAGAGCGCTACGTCATCAAGCCCTCCGGGGCCGCGGGCAACGTGAAGCGCCGGCTGTTCGTCGGCGACGAGGAGGACGGCGAGGATGTCATCCGGGTGCTCGAGGCCTACAAGAAGTCCTTTCCCGATGAGATCAAGCGCTTCCAGCTGCAGCGTCACGTCTCGGGAGTCGAGATCGCCGTCGGCGCGTTCTTCAGCGGCAAGGAGTTCATCTATCCCCTCAACGTGAACTTCGAGCATAAGAAGCTCTTTCCGGGAAACATCGGTCCTTCGACCGGCGAGATGGGCACGTCGATGTTCTGGAGCGGGCCCAACCGGCTCTTCAACTCGACGCTGAAGAAGATGGAGTCCCGGCTCGCCGAGGAAGGCTATGTCGGCTATATCGATCTCAACTGCATCGTGAACGGCAACGGCATCTATCCGCTCGAGTTCACCGCCCGCTTCGGCTATCCGACGATCAGCATCCAGCAGGAGGGCATGACGACGCCGATCGGCCAGTTCTTGAGCGATCTTGCGGCGGGCGCGAATCCGAAGCTCAAGGTGAAGAGCGGATTCCAGATCGGCGTGCGCATCGTCGTCTCGCCGTTCCCCTTCGACGACGATGCGACCTTTCTTTCGATGTCGAAGAACGCGGCCATTCTCTTCAAGAAAGGCATTCCGGAGGAAGTGCACATCGAGGACGTGAAGCAGGTGAACGGCCAGTGGTATGTCGCGGGCACTTCGGGCGTCGTGCTGATCGTCTGCGGCCTCGGGCAGACGATGCGCCAGGCTCAGGCACAGGCTTACTCTCGCATCCGCAACATCATGATCCCGGACATGTACTACCGCGACGACATTGGGGAGCGCTGGTTCGAGGATCACGACAAGCTCCACACCTGGGGTTATCTGCGCGAGGTATGACCCACGCCGCAGGAGCGAGGCGCGCCGCAAGAGCGGGCCATGCCGCAAGAGTTAGTCGTGCCGCAAGAGCGAGCCGTGCCGAGGCGGCGAGCAAGCGCTTCGACCGCGACTACTATCGCCGCTACTACTTCGATCCCCGCACCGCGGTCGGATCGCCGCGGGAGTCTTGGGCGCGCGCGCGGCTCATCGCCGCCTTCCTCGAGCACTTCGGCGTGCCGGTGCGGACCGTTCTCGATGCCGGATGCGGCGTCGGGCAGCTGAGGGCAACGCTGCAGCGACACTTGCGCCGCATGACATACGTCGGCCTGGAGGCGAGCGAGTACCTCTGCCGGCGCTACGGGTGGACGCTGGGACGGATCGAGGACTATCGCTCCGCGACGCCGTTCGATCTCGTCATCTGCTACGACGTGCTCCAGTATCTCGACGATCGCACGGCCGCACGCGCGCTCGCGAATCTCGCGCGCCTCGGCCGCGCGGTGCTCTATTTCAGTGCCCTGACGCAGGCGGACTGGCGCGACAATTGCGACCGGCGGCGGACGGACCCGAACGTCCACATGAGGCCGGCCGAGTGGTATCGCGTGCGCCTGCGGCGCAGGTTCCGCGAGATTGGAGCGGGGTTCTGGATACGGCGCGGAGCGCCGCTCATCGTCTGGGAACTCGAGCGCGGCGGCGCGGACGCACGCGCGAGCGCCTGAGTCCCGGCGGGCCTTGCGCCGAGACTCAGGTGCCGAGGCGGTTCAGGCGTCGAAGCCGCTCATGCGCCGAGGCCGCTCAGGAGCGCGAGGACTCGCCCTCGCCCTCGCCCGCGCCCTCGATCTCGATCTGGCGGCGCTTGGCGCGCTCGAGCGGCACCGTCACCTCCAGAACGCCGTTGCGCAGGCTCGCCTTTGCGCTGTCCAGGCGAGCGCCCTCCGGCAGCGGTATCAGCCGGTAGAAGCTCCCATACATTCGCTCGGTGCGGCGCAGTCCGTGCTCACCCTCCTCGCGCTCGTCCTGGCGCTCGCCCGAGATCGCGATCCCGTCCTCGGTCGCCTCGACGCGCACGTCTTCCTGCTTCACGCCAGGCAGGTCGACGTGGATGGTCAAGGCCTCATCACGCTGGCTCACCTCGATCTGCGGGGTCCATGCGCCGCGCAATCCGTAACGCGCCTCGCCGCCGGGCACGAGGTCTGCGCCTGCCGCGAGGCCGCCGCCAAAAAAGGAATCCATGAGCCGATCCATCTCGCGTGAGATTTGCCACAGGCTCAGGAAGGGGTTCTGCTCGAGGCGAGCGGACGATGCAATACTGCCGCGCGCGCGAGTCACCGCAGCTTGACCGCGCTCTCGCGCGGCGGGCTGGCCGCCCCGTGCCGCCTGTCCGCCGTCGCCTGCTGGTTGCCCCGTGCGCTGGCCGTTCGTCGAAACGGATTCCGTTGCCATGACTGCTCTCCTTTTGTGTGAAGTGGGCATGTGCGAAGTGAGTACGTGAGTGCGAAGTGAGTACATGAGTGCCGGTAGGCGCCGGCCCGAAGCAATTTCAGTGCCGGCCGGGTGGGCCGGCGGCCTGCTGTCGGCGGCCTGCTGCCGATAGCTTGCTGCCGGTGGCGTGGTGCTAGCATGACGCATGAGGTTCACGGGCAGCGTCGAATGCCGCCGCTCGAGCGGGTTGTCCACTCTCACGCTCGTGGGGCGCGATGCCGCCGGCCATCAAGTTCATCTCTCGCTGCTCGGGGATTGCCCGCCGGACCTTCCAGCGCGGCTCGATACGGCGTCCGTCGATTGCCTCGACGCATCTCGATACTGCATCGCGGCGGGAGACCGCACTTGGACGGTCGCCGCGCCGCGGATCTACCTGCACTACGATCTGTCCGAAGCGTTCTACAGCGCCGTGCCGCCGCGCCCCGTGCCGCTCGCCAAGCGCCTGTTCTGGCGACTCGTGCTTTCCGCCGCCGCGAGCCCCATCGGCCGGCGATGGCTCGCCCGCTGATACCGGAGTTCCGCGCCCGGCGGCCACGACAGGTTCCGGGATCGAAGTCAAGCTCGCGTCGGAGTTGGCAAGAGCGGGCCGCATGCGTCAATATGACCGTCTCTCCGAGGCGTGCGAGAAGGATTGCCGCGAACGAACGGCTACGGCACGTTCTCGGCTCGTTTATCGAGGGGCTCGTTCATGACGATCGAAAGCCAGCGGGAATCCGAAGCCGAGAGCCTGCCGCCTGCCGCCGTCGCGCGCAGCGGCCCGCGGCATGGCAGCTCGAGGATGCTCGAGAGCTACCTGGGCGATATCGAGTACCTGATGCGCGAGCAGCTTTGGACGGAGGCCGCTCCGCTTGCTCTTGCCTTGCCCCACATTTGCGCCGCGCTGTCGAATACGGATCTCGTGAGCTCGCCGGATGCCTATCGCGACTGGTGTGAGGCTTGGGTGCGTCCGCCGCAGGACGACACGTCGATGTCCACGCCGAGCGCCGACGAGCTCTACCGCATGGCCGAGGATCGCAGTGTGGAGCCGGAGCTCGCGCGCCGCGCAGGTGTGCCGGCGAAGGCGCTACGCCAGCTGCGGCTCCGGCGGCTCTCGCGAGCGGCGCCCCCACGGCGCCGCATCTCCCTCTTGGACGCGAGCGATGCGAGTGACGATCCAGCGCGCGAGGCCTGCTTGACGCTGCTCGGTGCCGTGCGGCGCTGGTACGGCGAATGGGCTGCGCGCGCCGCGGTCGTGCAGACCAATCTCGCCCGGCTCGCCGTGCTGCGCTGAAGGGCGCGAGCGGGCGCGGCGATGGGCCGCTCGCAACTGCTCGCTCACCTCGCGCAGGTCAAGCCCAACGAGCGCAAGGCCGTCGCGCTCGCCTTCGCCTGCAATTTCGTTCTGCTCGGCAGCTATTACATCCTGCGCCCGGTGCGCGACACGCTCGCGACCGATTTCGGTCCTGAGCAGCTGCAGCTGCTGTTCACGGGCACGTTCATCGGCTCCCTGATCGCATCGCCGATCTATGCCGCGCTCGCCGCCCGGCTCTCGCTCCGGCGCTTGCTGCCTGGCGTGTTCTGGTTCTGGCTGCTCAACGTGCTCGTGTTCGGGGCGCTCCTCAAAGCCGCACCACAGAGCCGTGCAGTCGCCGGCGCCTACTTCGTCTGGTTGAGCGTCGTAAACCTGTTCATGATCTCGGTGTTCTGGAGCCTGATGTCGGACCTGTTCTTGCCGCCGCAGGCGACTCGGCTGTTCGCGCTCATTGCGGCGGGCGGGACCCTCGGCGCCATCGCGGGTCCGATCATCACGCGATTCGCCGTGCGCGCGCTCGGCCTGGCGGATCTGCTGCTCGTCGCGGCGGCCGGCTTCCTCATCGTGATCGCACTGATCCATCTCCTGATGCGCGAGAAGGCGAGCTTGCGCGCGAGCGGAGCGGAGGTGCAGCGCTCGACGCTCGAGCACGGCCTGCCCGGTAATCCCTTCGAGGGCTTCGGCGAGGTCATGCGCTCCGCATACTCGCGCAATCAGGCCGCGTTCATGTTTCTCATGACGTGGGTCAACACCGTCGCGTATTTCTTTCAAACCGAGATCATCGCGAACGCCTTCACCGCGGTCCAAGGCCGGGCCATGGCGGTGGCCGATATCGCGCTTGCCGTCAACATCTGCACGGCGATCATCCTGATCTTCGGCGTGGGACGAGTGCTGCAGCGCTTCGGCGTCACGACCGGCCTGGTGCTGAACCCTCTCATCATGTTGGCGGCCTTCGTC